>NZ_MAYS01000165.1 GCF_001756855.1 Candidatus Erwinia dacicola
TCTTCAACAGACGTAGCTCGCTTCA
Organism: Candidatus Erwinia dacicola; assembly: GCF_001756855.1. Lineage (GTDB taxonomy): Bacteria > Pseudomonadota > Gammaproteobacteria > Enterobacterales > Enterobacteriaceae > Erwinia > Erwinia dacicola. Next base: position 26 of record NZ_MAYS01000165.1, read on the forward strand.
GGTATGGCGGTAGCAAGGTGCTGTTGAAGTGTATGCCGTTGCCACTGCGCTCCCTGACCTTCGGCACTTTGACGCTGACATCACCGATGCCGGTCTGAATACGTCGCTCAGGCAGAAAACCGTTACGCACCACCGCCTAGCGACCGTCATCGAGACGGAGGTCAGCAAACCGGGCAAGCATCACAGCCAGTTCAGCCTCAACCGCACTGGCGATCAACCGCTGTGCACCAGTACGGAGTAAATCGTGGAGTGGATCAGTGGGCTCAACTGGCTCCGGCAACATCTGTAGGGTAAGATTGGACATGGCGTATCATCTCTCTGTTGTTGAAATCCTAGAAGAAATCAATCAGCAGGATACGCCACCTTCCTCGAATCCCCATACACCACAAATGACCATAACTTCCGTTTTGCTTATGGTTAATTGGTGTATTCAGTGGTAAGTTCAGGGCTAAGGTATCGTTTGCGTCAGTTCCGCAAAGGCGGTGAGAGGCGCTCGTCAGCAACCGGATATCAGATACAGGAATGATATGACTCAGCAAACTCACCTTTTCCCACAGCATCAGGCGTGTGGTGCCCGCATGGTAGATTTTCACGGCTGGATGATGCCCCTGCATTACGGCTCGCAAATGGACGAACATCATGCAGTGCGCACTGACGCTGGGATGTTTGACGTTTCTCATATGACGATTGTCGACCTGCACGGCGCATGCATTCGCGAATTTCTGCGTTATCTGTTGGCCAATGACGTTGCCAAGCTGACTTTGCCGGGCAAAGCCCTTTACGCCGCCATGCTCAACGCCTCCGCTGGGGTGATTGACGATCTTATTGTTTACTTTATCAGCGAAGAGTTTTTCCGCCTAGTGGTCAACTCCACCACGCGTGAGAAAGATCTGGCGTGGATCCGTCAGCACGCAGCTGACTACGGCGTTGAATTGACCGAGCGTGACGATTTGGCGCTGGTGGCCGTGCAGGGCCCAAATGCCCAGCAGAAAGCCCAGATGCTGTTTGATGATACGCAGCGCGCTGCCGTCAACGGAATGAAGCCGTTCTTTGGCGTGCAGTCTGGTGACTATTTCATCGCCACCACCGGTTATACCGGTGAATCCGGCTACGAGATTGCCCTGCCAAACGAGCAGGTTGCCGATTTCTGGCAGAAATTGCTGGCAACGGGGGTCAAGCCTGCCGGTCTCGGCGCGCGCGATACGCTGCGCCTAGAAGCCGGTATGAACCTCTACGGGCAGGAGATGGATGAAGGCGTTTCTCCGCTGGCCGCCAATATGGGCTGGACCATTGCGTGGGAACCAGCCGATCGCCAGTTCATTGGTCGTGAAGCACTGGAACAGCAGCGCGAAAAGGGTACCGATCACCTTGTGGGCCTGATCATGACCGAAAAAGGCGTATTGCGTAATGAACTGCCGGTGCGCTTCAGCAATGCTGATGGCAACCAGCATGAAGGTATTATCACCAGTGGCTCATTTTCCCCAACCCTAGGATGCAGCATTGCCCTTGCGCGCGTGCCTGAGGGAATTGGCGAGCAGGCGATTGTGCAGATCCGCAACCGCAAAATGCCGGTGCAGGTGACTAAACCGATTTTTGTCCGCGCCGGTAAGCCGGTGACGAAATAATTTTGCCTTTTTGGAGAGCATATTGATGAGCAATGTACCAGCCGAATTGAAATATCGTGACAGCCATGAATGGGTACGCAAAGAAGCCGATGGCACCTTTACCGTCGGGATCACCGAGCATGCGCAGGAGCTGCTCGGTGACATGGTGTTTGTTGACCTGCCGGATGTCGGCAACACCTATAGCCAGGGCAAAGACTGCGCTGTGGCCGAGTCGGTGAAAGCCGCGTCTGATATCTATGCCCCGCTGAGCGGCGAAATCATTGAAGTCAACAGCGCGCTGGAATCTGAGCCTGAACTGGTGAACAGCGATTCCTATACTGTAGGCTGGCTGTTCAAGATCAAAGCCAGCGATGCTACCGAGTTCGAAACCTTGCTTGATTCCGCTGCTTACGCTGCCGCTATCTCAGAATAACGTTTAATCATCACTTCAGGGCGGGCTATTCGCTGCCATGAAACCCGATGCCCGATGCAGGATTTACCGCTAATGACCCAGACTCTCAGCCAGCTTGAACATCACGGTGCATTTATCGAGCGCCATATCGGACCTTCCCAGGAACAGCAGGCAGCGATGCTCAGCGCCATCGGTGCCTCATCACTAAGCGAGCTCATCGCCTCGATTGTGCCCGCCGACATCCAGCTTCCCAGCCCACCTGCGGTAGGCGATGCGCTGACCGAACACTTGGCGCTGGCCGAGCTGAAGGTGATTGCGTCAAAAAATCAGCGTTATAAATCCTTTATCGGCATGGGTTACACCCCGGTGCTGACGCCGCCGGTGATCTTACGCAACATGCTGGAAAACCCAGGTTGGTACACTACATACACCCCTTACCAGCCGGAAGTTTCCCAAGGCCGTCTGGAAGCTCTGCTGAACTTCCAGCAGCTGACCCTTGACCTAACCGGGCTGGATATTGCGTCTGCCTCGCTGCTGGATGAAGCGACCGCCGCCGCCGAAGCGATGGCGATGGCAAAGCGCGTCAGCAAGCTGAAAAATGCCAATCGCTTCTTCGTTGCTGATGATATTCATCCGCAGACGCTGGACGTGGTGCGCACTCGAGCTGAAACCTTTGGCTTCGAGGTGCTGGTCGATAAAGCGGAGAAAGTGCTGGAGCTGCAGGATGTGTTCGGCGTGCTGTTACAGCAGGTCGGCACCGGCGGTGAAGTGCATGACTACGGTGACCTGATCGCTGAACTGAAAAGCTGCAACGTGGTGGTCAGCGTGGCGGCTGACTTTATGGCGCTGCTGCTGTTACAGGCACCGGGCAAGCAGGACGCGGATATCGCCTTCGGCTCCGCGCAGCGCTTCGGCGTACCAATGGGCTACGGTGGTCCGCATGCGGCGTTCTTCGCCGCGCGTGACGAACACAAACGGTCGATGCCTGGTCGTATTATCGGCGTATCGCGTGATGCCGCAGGCAACACCGCGCTGCGTATGGCGATGCAGACGCGCGAGCAGCATATCCGCCGTGAGAAAGCCAACTCCAACATCTGCACCTCGCAGGTGCTGCTGGCAAACATTGCCAGCCTGTATGCGGTATTCCACGGCCCGGCTGGGCTGAAGCGCATCGCCGGGCGTATCCATCGCCTGACCGATATTCTTGCGGCTGGATTGCAGAAGGGCGGTCTGAATCTGCGTTATCACAGCTGGTTTGATACGCTGACGGTAGAAGTGGCGGATAAAGCTGCCGTGCTGGATCGTGCGCTGAGCTTTGGTATTAATCTGCGCAGCGATATCCTCAATGCGGTCGGCATCACGCTGGATGAAACCACCACGAGTGAAGACGTCGCGGCGCTGTTCTCAATCCTGCTGGGCGAGCAGCACGGGCTGGAGATCGATGCTCTCGATGCGGATGGCACTTCCGTACCCGCTGCAATGCTGCGTCAGGATGCGATCCTGACCCATCCGGTGTTTAACCGTCATCACAGCGAAACCGAGATGATGCGTTATATGCACAGCTTGGAGCGCAAAGATCTGGCGCTCAATCAGGCGATGATACCGCTTGGCTCCTGCACCATGAAGCTGAACGCGGCGGCGGAGATGATCCCGATCACCTGGCCCGAGTTCGCCGAGCTGCACCCGTTCTGCCCGGCAGAGCAGGCAGCTGGCTATCTGCAAATGATCGGCCAGCTGTCGCAGTGGCTGGTGCAGCTGACCGGTTACGACGCGCTGTGCATGCAGCCGAACTCTGGCGCGCAGGGCGAATATGCCGGCCTGCTGGCAATTCGCCGTTATCACGAAAGCCGCAACGAAGCCGGGCGTAATATCTGCCTGATCCCAAGCTCTGCACACGGCACCAACCCGGCTTCGGCGCAGATGGCCGGTAAGGCTGTGGTTGTGGTGGCCTGTGACAAACAGGGCAATATCGATCTGCACGACTTGCGCCTGAAGGCAAAGCAGGCGGGCGAAGCACTCTCCTGCATTATGGTCACTTACCCGTCGACGCACGGCGTGTATGAAGAGACGATCCGCGAAGTGTGCCAGATCATTCATCAGTTTGGCGGTCAGGTATACTTGGACGGCGCCAACATGAATGCGCAGGTCGGCATTACCACGCCGGGCTATATTGGCGCAGACGTGTCGCACCTCAACCTGCATAAAACCTTCTGTATCCCGCACGGCGGCGGTGGCCCGGGTATGGGAACTATCGGCGTGAAAGCGCATCTGGCACCGTTTGTACCGGGCCACAGCGTGGTACAGATTGACGATATGCTGACCGGGCAGGGTGCGGTGTCTGCTGCGCCATTCGGCAGTGCATCCATTTTGCCGATCAGCTGGATGTATATCCGCATGATGGGCGCAGAAGGTCTTAAGCAGGTGAGTTCGGTGGCGATCCTTAATGCCAACTACATCGCCCATCGCCTGCAGTCAGCTTACCCAATCCTCTACGTCGGGCGTGACGGCCGCGTGGCGCACGAATGTATTCTCGATATTCGTCCGCTGAAAGAGCAGACCGGTATCAGCGAGCTGGATATTGCCAAGCGCCTGATCGACTACGGATTCCATGCACCTACCATGTCATTCCCGGTAGCAGGCACCCTGATGGTTGAGCCAACCGAATCGGAAAGCAAAATTGAGCTGGACCGCTTTATCGATGCAATGCTGGCAATCCGTATGGAAATCGATCGCGTATCCAACGGTGAATGGCCAGCGGCCGATAACCCGCTGGTGAATGCGCCGCACACGCAGATGGAAATTGTCGGTGAGTGGAGACATCCTTATACGCGTGAGCTGGCAGTATTCCCGGCAGGCAGCGACAACAAATACTGGCCAACCGTGAAGCGCCTCGACGATGTTTACGGTGAACGCAATCTGTTCTGCTCCTGCGTGCCCATGGGCGAGTACTAGTAAGGGGCGAATGTTTCGTGTAGGGGTCAGGCATGCCTGACCCGAATTTAGTACGTTCGGCACTGTTGCAAAGATATTGATGAGTTAGCCTTTCGTGTTATTGAAAGGTCTTATCTTTCAAAAACTGATAGCGCTGTAATATCCCGTTATATAGCGGATTATCGCGCCCTGGGCTTCGCTGAAGCTGTTATAGCCCTTCGTCGGCACCCATTCGGTCTTCAGGCTCCGGAAGAACCGCTCCATAGGGGCGTTATCCCAGCAGTTTCCCCGTC
>NZ_MAYS01000166.1 GCF_001756855.1 Candidatus Erwinia dacicola
TCGGTGAACGTTTTGACTGACATAAACACTCCTTCATTAGGCCTCCATTATGAGGCAAAAAAGTGTCTACGAAACTCGGGTCTATTCAGTTTTTTAGAAGTTGAGAATGGTTCTCATAATCATTTTCCTGATATGAAGTCATTAGCGCAGATGCGATAGCCTGTAACCTCAGCAAACTAAGCTTTTCGCACTGCGCTAATTTGTGGCAAAGAATTTGCGCATTCGGCCCGATGAACGCGGGACAGAACAAAACTAACCCGTTATCCTTATTTTCTTCATTTTTCAGCGTTTGAAATCCGCTATTGTGACTATGATTCGGGATACTGTTTTGTCCAGCCCGGGCTTCAGGTCCTGCTACCGGAGAGCAAAAAAATCATGAAATCGCCGCGCCGCGTTCCGCTAATTCCCCTGATTATCCTCGTTGCCCTTATGGGTGGTGGCGCTTACTGGTGGCACAGCCACAGCGCCTCATCCACTGCTGAGCCTAAGGCCGGCACTCAGCATCCGCGTGGCAAAAGCGGGCGATACGGCGGCGCTGGTGCAGCGATGGCTCCCGTGCAGGGGTTAGAGGCGGTGCGTCAGAGCGTGCCGCAGTATCTTTCCGGATTGGGTACCGTCACCGCAGCCAATACCGTGACGTTGCGTAGCCGGGTGGATGGCGATTTAATGGCGATTCACTTCACTGAAGGACAGGAAGTCAAAGCCGGTGAACTGCTGGCTGAAATCGATCCACGCCCGTACCAAGTGGCGCTGATGCAGGCTCAGGGACAGCTGGCGAAGGATCAGGCGACATTAGCCAACGCCCGCCGCGACCTTGCGCGCTATGAAAAGCTGGCGAAAACTAGCCTGGTGTCAAAACAGGAGCTAGATACGCAGCGCTCGCTGGTCAGTGAAACCCTCGGCACCCTTAAAGCCGACGAAGGCAGCGTGGCCAGCGCCCAGCTCAACCTGAGCTACAGTCACGTCACCGCGCCTATCTCTGGCCGCGTTGGACTGAAACAGATCGATGTCGGCAATTACATCACCAGCGGCAATACCAACGGTATTGTGGTGATCACCCAGAAGCACCCGATTGACTTGGTGTTCAGCCTGCCGGAAAACGATATTTCCAGCATTCTCAGCGCGCAGAAAAACGGCGCGGTGCCGGTCGAGGCGTGGGATCGCAACAACAAGAACTTGCTCACCACCGGCCAGCTGCTAAGCATGGATAATCAGATTGATGCCACCACCGGCACCGTCAAGCTGAAGGCGCGCTTTAGCAATGAAGACGATCGGCTGTTTCCCAATCAGTTTGTCAATGCGCGCCTAAAGGTCAGCACGCTGCAGGATGCAATTGTTATCCCGATCGCCGCGCTGCAGATGGGCAACGAAGGCAACTTCGTCTGGGTGGTCAACAGCGACAGTAAAGTCAGCAAGAAAATTGTCAGCGTGGGCTTCCAGGACAGTGAAAAAGTGGTGATTAAGGCCGGGCTGGAAGCCGGGGAGAAAGTGGTCACCGACGGTATTGACCGCCTGCTCGAAGGCGCGCAGGTGGAGGTGGTGGCTCCGCAGGTCATGCCGCTGACCTCAGGTAAAAGCGCCCTGCCAAGCAAGGGAGCCAGAGACTGATGCAGGTGATGCCCCCAACGCAAGGTGACGGACCGTCACGCCTGTTTATTCTGCGCCCGGTCGCCACCACCATGCTGATGATCGCTATCCTGCTGGCGGGGATTATTGGCTACCGCTCGCTGCCGGTTTCCGCCCTGCCGGAAGTCAATTACCCCACCATCCAGGTCATCACGTTCTATCCGGGGGCCAGCCCCGACGTGGTGACCTCCGCGATTACCGCCCCGCTGGAGCGCCAGTTCGGGCAGATGTCCGGCCTGAAGCAGATGGCCTCGCAAAGCGCCGGCGGTGCATCGGTAGTAACGCTGCAGTTCCAGCTGACCCTGGCGCTCGACGTCGCCGAGCAGGAAGTGCAGGCGGCCATCAATGCTGCTACCAATCTGCTGCCTAACGATTTGCCCAATCCGCCGGTTTACAGAAAGGTTAACCCAGCCGATCCACCGATTATGACCCTTGCCATCACCAGCAGCAGCATGCCAATGACCCAGATGCAGGATATGGTGGAGAACCGCGTGGCGCAGAAAATTTCCCAGGTGTCCGGCGTTGGGCTGGTGAAGCTATCTGGTGGGCAGCGGCCCGCAGTGCGGGTAAAGCTCAACGCGCAGGCGCTGGTGGCGCTCGGTATCACCAGTGAAACGGTGCGCACCGCCATCAGCAACGCCAACGTCAACTCGGCTAAAGGCAGTCTGAATGGGCCTGAGCGCTCTATTACCCTCTCCGCCAACGACCAGATTAAAACAGCCGAAGGCTACCGCCAGCTAATCGTCAGCTACTGCAACGGTGCGCCGGTGCGCTTGGGCGATGTGGCTTCGGTAGAACAGGGGGCAGAAAACAGCTGGCTCGGCGCCTGGGCTAACCGCCAGCAGGCAATTGTGCTGAACGTGCAGCGCCAGCCGGGTGCCAATATCATTGCCACCGCTGACAATATCCGCCAGATGCTGCCTACCTTCACCGCATCGCTGCCAAAGTCAGTCAACGTGCAGCTACTGAGCGACCGCACTATCAATATTCACGCTTCGGTGCACGAAGTGCAGTTTGGGCTACTGCTGGCGATTGCGCTGGTGGTGATGATTATCTATCTGTTCCTGCGCAACGTGGCGGCGACAATTATCCCGGCAGTGGCGGTACCACTGTCGCTGGTCGGCACCTTCGCGGTGATGTACTTCCTTGGCTTCTCGGTGAATAACCTGACGCTGATGGCTCTGACCATCGCCACCGGCTTTGTAGTCGATGACGCTATCGTGGTAGTCGAAAACATCACCCGCTATATCGAGAAAGGTGAAATGCCACTGACGGCGGCGCTGAAAGGGGCGGGTGAGATCGGCTTTACTATTATCTCGCTGACCTTCTCGCTGATTGCCGTGCTGATCCCGTTGCTGTTTATGGGCGATATCGTCGGCCGCCTGTTCCGCGAGTTTGCGGTGACGCTGGCGGTGGCGATCCTGATCTCCGCTTTAGTGTCGCTAACACTGACGCCGATGATGTGCGCGCGCATGCTGAAGGCAGAGTCGCTGCGCAAACAGAACTGTTTCTCACGCGCCAGCGAAGCCTTCTTTGACCGCGTGATTGCGCGTTATGGCATCATGCTGCAAAAGGTGCTCAGCCATCCGTGGCTGACGCTAGGCGTGGCGCTCAGCACCATGGTGACCGCCGTGCTGCTGTGGCTGGCGATCCCGAAAGGCTTTTTCCCGCTGCAGGATAACAGCATTATTCAGGGCACCGTTCAGGCACCGCAGTCGGTTTCCTACAGCAATATGGTGCAGCGCCAGAAGGAAGTGGCCTCGATTATTATGCAAGATCCGGCAGTCCAGAGTCTGATCTCCTTCGTCGGCGTGGACGAGACTAACCAAGCGCTAAATAGCGGGCGCCTGCAGATCAATCTCAAGCTGCTCGACCAGCGTGACGACCGCATTCCGGTGGTGATCGCCCGCCTGCAGCAGGAGGTGGCGAAGCTGCCGGGCATTAACCTCTATCTGCAGCCAGTGCAGGACCTGACGATTGATACCCTGGCCAGTCGCACGCAGTATCAGCTTAGCCTGCAGGCAGGTCTGCTCGACTCGCTCAGCCTGTGGGTACCGAAACTGCAGGCCGAGCTGGACAAATTACCGCAGCTGAAAGAGGTAAGCAGCGACTGGCAGGATCAGGGGCTGGAAGCCTATATCCGCGTCAATCGCGACAACGCCAGCCGTTTGGGCATTTCCCTATCTGACGTCGATAACGCGCTGTATAACGCCTTCGGGCAGCGGCTAATCGCAACGATTTATACTCAGGCCAGCCAGTATCGCGTGGTGCTGGAGCACGACACAGCCGCCACGCCGGGGCTGGCTGCGCTGCAGAGCATCCGGCTGAAAAGCACCGATGGCGGCAGCGTGCCGCTCAGCGTCATTGCCAGCATCGAACAGCGCCACGGCACGCTGAGCATTAACCACCTCGATCAGTTCCCATCGACTACCTTCTCGTTTAAAGTCAGCGACGGTTATTCGCTGGAGCAGGCGGTTAATGCGATTACCCAAGCGGAACAGGATCTGGCCATGCCGACGGATATCATCACCCAGTTCCAAGGCAGCACCCTCGCCTTCCAAGCAGCGCTCTCCAGTACCGTGTGGCTGATTGTTGGGGCGGTTGTGGCGATGTATATCGTGCTCGGCGTGTTGTACGAGAGCTTTGTTCACCCGGTCACTATTCTCTCCACGCTGCCGACCGCAGGGGTGGGTGCGCTGCTGGCGCTGCTGATCAGCGGCAGCGAGCTGGACGTGATTGCGGTTATCGGCATTATTCTGCTGATTGGCATCGTCAAGAAGAACGCTATCATGATAATCGACTTTGCGCTGGCGGCCGAGCGTGAACAGGGTATGACGCCGTATGAGGCGATTTATCAGGCCTGTCTGCTGCGCTTCCGCCCGATCCTGATGACCACGCTGGCGGCACTGCTCGGTGCGCTGCCGCTGATGCTAAGCACCGGCGTCGGTGCCGAACTGCGCCGCCCGCTGGGTACCGCGATGGTGGGCGGCCTGATCGTCAGCCAAGTGTTGACGCTGTTTACCACGCCGGTGATCTACCTGCTGTTTGACCGTCTAGCGCACGCCACGCGCCGCCGCTTCAGTAAGTAGGAGGCAGAGTGAAATTTTTCGCGCTATTTATCCACCGCCCAGTCGCCACCATCCTGCTGACGGTGGCGAGCCTGCTGGCGGGCATTCTCGGTTTTTGCCTGCTGCCGGTGGCCTCGCTGCCGCAGGTCGATTTCCCAGTCATTGTGGTTAGCGCCTCGCTGCCCGGTGCCTCGCCGGAAACCATGGCCTCCTCGGTTGCCACCCCGCTGGAACGGGCGCTGGGGAGCATTGCCGGGGTGAGTGAAATGACCTCTACCAGCTCGCTCGGCAGCACGCGGCTAATCCTAGTATTCGACTTCGACCGCGATATTAACGGTGCGGCACGCGATGTGCAGGGAGCGATCAACGCCGCGCAGAGCCTACTGCCAACAGGGATGCCAAGCCGCCCGACCTATCGCAAAGTGAATCCGTCTGACGCGCCGATCATGATTATGACGCTGACCTCGGACACCTACTCCCCCGGCCAGCTGTATGACTATGCCTTCACGCAGCTGGCGCAGAAGCTAGCGCAAATTGACGGCGTGGGCGATGTCACTATCGGCGGCAGTTCGCTGCCTGCGGTGCGTGTCGACCTCAACCCGCAGGCGCTGTTTAATCAGGGCGTGTCGCTGGACGCGGTGCGCACCGCCATTGCCGACGCCAACGTGCGTAAACCGCAGGGTGCGATTGAGAATCAGCAGCAGCGCTGGTGGCTTAAGACCAATGACAAGCTACAAACCGCTGCCGAATATCAGCCGCTGATCGTGCATTACAACAACGGCGCGGCGGTGCGCCTGCAGGATGTTGCCACCGTCTCGGACTCGGTGCAGGACCTGCGCAACGCCGGGATGTCCAACGCCCGCCCGGCTATTCTGGCGCTGATCCGCAAAGCACCGGAAGCCAATATCATTGATACCGTCGACCGGATTAACGCCCAGCTGCCCGAACTGCGCAAAGTCATTCCGGCGTCGATCAAGCTGGAGGTGGCGCAGGACCGTTCACCGACCATCCGCGCCTCGCTGCATGAGGTGGAACAGTCGCTGGCGATCTCGGTCGGGCTGGTGATTCTGGTGGTGTTTGCTTTCCTGCGCTCCGGGCGCGCCACGCTGATCCCGGCAGTGGCCGTGCCGGTCTCGCTGATTGGCACCTTCGCCGCGATGTACCTGTGCGGCTTCAGCCTCAATAACCTGTCGCTGATGGCGCTGACCGTGGCAACCGGCTTTGTCGTCGATGATGCGATTGTGGTGCTGGAGAATATCTCGCACCACGTCGAAGCGGGGATAAAACCGCTTGCGGCGGCGCTGCAGGGGGTGCGTGAAGTCGGCTTTACCGTGGTCTCGATGAGTACTTCCCTAGTGGCGGTGTTTATTCCGCTACTGATGCTCGGCGGGCTGATAGGCCGCTTCTTCCGCGAGTTTGCCGTCACGCTGTCGGTATCGATCGCCATATCGCTGCTGGTGTCGATTACCCTGACGCCGATGATGTGTGCGTACCTGCTGCGCAATAAACCGCGCCACCAACAGCAGCGCATTCGCGGTTTTGGTAAGGTGCTGCTGGCCGTGCAGCAGAGCTATGGCCGCAAGCTAAATCTGGTGCTGAATCATGCACGCTGGACGCTACTGGTGTTTCTCGCCACCATCGGCCTGACGATGTATCTCTACGTTTCAATCCCGAAAACTTTTATGCCGGAGCAGGATACCGGGCGACTGATGGGCTTTATTCAGGCCGACCAGAGCATCTCCTTCCAGTCGATGCGCGGCAAGCTGGAAGATTTTATGCGCATCACCCATGCCGACCCGGCGGTGGAGAGTGTAGTGGGCTTTACCAGCGGGTCACGTACCAACAGCGGCTCGATGTTTATTGCCCTGAAGCCGCTGAGTAAGCGCACGGAAAATGCCCAGCAGGTGATTGCCCGTCTACGCGGTAAGCTGGCGAAAGAGCCCGGCGCGAATCTCTACCTGATGGTCGAGCAAGATCTGCGCGTCGGCGGGCGCGAGTCCAACGCAGGCTATCAGTTCACGCTGCTGTCTGACAGCCTTGACGACCTGCGCGAGTGGGAGCCTAAAATCCGCCGCGCCTTTGCCGCGCTGCCGGAGCTGGTCGACGTCAACTCCGACCAAGAGGATAAAGGCTCGGAAATGGCGCTGACCTACGACCGTGAGGCCATGGCGCGGCTGGGGATTGACGTGGCGGACGCTAACGGCCTGTTGAATAACGCCTTCGGCCAGCGCCAGATCTCCACCATCTATCAGCCGCTCAACCAGTACAAAGTGGTGATGGAGGTTGACCCGTGCTACACCCAGGATATCAGCGCGCTCAACCAAGTGTACGTAATCAATAAGGAAGGGCAATCTATTCCGCTGTCGTCGTTCGCCAAATGGCAGTCGCAGAACTCTCCGCTGTCGGTTAATCATCAGGGGCTTTCTGCGGCTTCAACCGTGTCGTTTAACCTGCCGGAAGGGGTATCACTGTCAGAGGCCTCCGCCGCGATCGACCGCAGCATGACCTCACTGGGCATACCTTCCAGCATGCGCGGCAGCTTTGCCGGTACGGTAGCGGTGTTCGAGCAGTCGCAGAGCAGCCAGCTATGGTTAATCATCGGCGCTATCGCCACGGTGTATATCGTGTTGGGGATCCTGTATGAGAGCTATGTCCACCCGCTGACTATTCTCTCTACCCTGCCCTCGGCGGGCGTTGGCGCGCTGCTGGCGCTGGAGCTGTTCTCCGCGCCGTTAAGCCTGATTGCGCTGATAGGGATCCTGCTGCTGATCGGCATCGTGAAAAAGAACGCCATTATGATGGTCGACTTTGCGCTCGAAGCGCAGCGCAGCGGCAACCTTACGGCGCGTGAGGCGATTTTCCAGGCCAGCCTGCTGCGCTTTCGCCCGATTATGATGACCACCCTGGCAGCCCTGCTAGGCGCATTGCCGCTGGTACTGACCAGCGGTGACGGGGCCGAACTGCGCCAGCCGCTGGGGATCACCATCGTCGGTGGCCTGGTCATGAGCCAGCTGTTGACGCTGTACATCACCCCAGTGGTGTATCTGTATATGGATAAACTGCGGCGTAAAGCTAAGCCGCAACCGGCACACGAAGGAGCCTGAGATGGCTAACGCATCCCCCGCTTCGGTACGCTGGCAGCTGTGGATTGTTGCCTTCGGCTTTTTTATGCAGGCGCTGGATACTACCATCGTTAATACCGCGCTGCTGTCGATGGCTGCCAGCCTCAACGTCAGCCCGCTGCATATGCATTCGGTGATTGTCTTCTACGTGCTGACGGTGGCGGTGATGCTGCCGGTCAGCGGCTGGCTGGCCGACCGTTTTTGAGTGCGCAACGTCTTCTTTAGCACGATTATCCTGTTCATCATCGGCTCGCTGTACTGCGCGATGTCCGCCACGCTGGATCAGCTGCTGCTGGCGCGAGTGGTGCAGGGCATTAGCGGGGCGATGATGGTGCTGGTCGGACGACTGACGGTGATGAAGCTGGTGCCGCATGCGGAATATATGGCGGAGATGACCTTTGTCACGCTGCTAGGGCAGGTTGGCCCGCTGCTCGGTCCGGCGCTTGGCGGCGTGCTGGTCGAGTACGCCAGCTGGCACTGGATCATTCTGATTAACATTCCGGTGGGCATTGTTGGCGCGATCGTCACGCTGATGCTGCTGCCCAACTTTACGCTGCAAACCCGGCGCTTCGACCTTAGCGGCTTCTTTCTGCTCGCGGCAGGCCACGCTGACGCTGAAAGAACTGCCCGATGAGCTGGCCAGCAACAGCCTGCTGTCGACGGTAATGCAGCTGTCGATGAGTATCGGCGTTCTACTCGGCACCTTTGCTCATCAGGCGGTGAGCGACAGCCCGATGGTTCATCAAGCCTTTATCTATACCTATTTCTGGTAATCGTCAACTCAACACCGTCTGGTCAATTTCTCACCTCCCTGTAATTTAAGCGTCCACTTATTCTGATTAGGTGGACACCTGATGACTGACTCAAAATCCTTACTTCGCCAGCGTTACACGCCCGAATTTAAGCTCCGGCTGGTTCGCATGGCGCTTAAAACCCTTGAGCAAAACGGCAGCGTTGCCGCCCTCGCGCGTGAGCACAACGTCAACGACAATTTCCACTTTAAATGGATACGCCTCTGGAAAAATGAAGGTCGCGTCGCTAAACTTCGCGGATAAAAAACAAAACTGGTTGCACTTCCCGCGCTGGTGCCGGTCCAGATAGTTCTTCCTTTATCTACTCCCGAACCGAAGCCTGACGTCAGTGCAGACTGCGTTATCCGCCTCCCGCGCGGCGAAATATCACTCCACAACCCTTCACCGGAACAGCTTTGCACCATGCTGCAGGCCATGATATGCGGAGGCCGTTCGTGATAAATCTGCCATCCGCTACCCGAATCTGGCTGGTTGCGGGCATCACCGACATGCGCAACGGCTTTAACGGCCCCGGCGCAAAGGTCCAGACCGCCCTGAAAGATGACCCGATGTCCGGTCACGTCTTTATCTTCCGAGAGCGCTCGAGCTCCCAAGTAAAACTGCTCTGGTCTACCGGTGACGACCTGTGCCTGCTTACCAAAAGGCTGGAGTGCGGGCGCTTAGCATGGTCATCGACCTGCGATGGCAAAGTGTTCCTCACGCCCATGTTGCTGGAAGGTATCGACTGATGCCAGCCAAAGCGCCTGCTGTCACCGCTTACCCTGCTATAATCCGCTTTATCTTGGTCATCTAGCAGGCAACTTGGTAACATGCCCGCCATGAACGATAATCTTCCCGACGATATTGCCCTTCTTAAACAGCGCCTAGCAGAGCTAGCAGGCGCAGATACTCGTCCTTGAGGCAAAGCTTGCCTCGCGCGAACGCGAGGTCGACTACCTTCAAGCGCAGCTCAATAAGCGGCGGCGTAGCAGGCTTGGTGAGGGCCCCGACGGTGTGGTTCGCGTACTCGCCGGACCGCAAGGGCGTTCACCCGCAGATGCACTTGGCTAGGTTCAGCGGCGTGCCGCCGGCGGACACCTACGCCGGGTTCAACGAACTGTATCGCGAGGGCCGTATATAAGGAAGCGGCATGCTGGGCACACGCGCGGCGCAAAATCCACGACGTGCACGTCAGGCCCCCGTCGGAGCTGACGACGGAAGCGCTGCACCGCATCGGCGAGCTGTACGGGATCGAGGCGGGTATCCGTGGTAAAAGCGCGGCTGGGCGGAGCCTGACAACAATATTGCGGAAAACGCGCTGCGGACGGTGAGTCTGGGGCGAAAAATTATCTATTCTTCGGCTCGGACCACGGTGGCGATCGTGATCGTGGTGCGCAGCTGTACGGGTTAATCGGGAGTTGTTGGCTTAACGGTATAGATCCTGAGCGTTATCTTTGTCAGGTGCTGTCGGTGATAGCAGACTGGTCGGTCAACCGCGTAGGCGAACTGCTGCCGTGGCGCGTCACCCTGCCCGGGGCATAATCTCATAGGCGTTAACTTAATGTCCGGACCATCTGAAGAATACGTCGTCTGGGCGGCTCGTTGAGGCGATGGCCCACACACTTCAGTTTCACGACATACGCTTCCAACGGGACTGACCCGGTAATGCCTCCACGTAAGCCACGGATAACCATTTTTGTTATTCTCCATAAAAAGTTATCCCTTCGTTTTTCTGTCGTGCCTTCAGAGGGGAAAGGCCAGCGATGGCTGGATCATGTCATCAATTAAGAAGGCTGCGAGCAGATTTGCAAATATCTAGGCTTTTGCAAGTTCAGTGTCCTTTGCCCGCAGAGCATCCATTTGCAACAGATTTTTGAGGCGTTTAAAAGCCAGTTCAATTTGCCAGCGCAGACGGTAACAGTCAGCCACCAGCTCTGCTGAATATTCGTGTTCTGGTAGTGACGTAAGTAACAGCACATGTCCTACTGCTTCCCGTGTTTCTGCCTGAGCTACCCGCCCTTTGCGACGATTGTCGCTGAGTACCCGGGCTCTGCTGCTCTGCGCTTTTTCCGGCGGCAGCGCCACGGCAATAAGGCGT
>NZ_MAYS01000167.1 GCF_001756855.1 Candidatus Erwinia dacicola
ATTTCAAAGATTTCAGTTTTGGGACTGTGGCCAGCAGGTCGGCATAGAGGGGAAAGCCTTGCGCCATGCGGTGTCAGGTGTGATTACGTAACTTTTTACGTAAGGGTCGGAGCGGGATCTCGTAACTGCCAAAAAACAGAAAGCCTCAGCTGGCGCGGGTTTGCGGTGAACGGTGCGAACTGGCGCAACTGAAATAATTTGCACAGCTCCGTGCGCGCCCATCCATGCGTACACATGCTGCTATCAGTGACCAAATCAGTATACAGAGAGAGATACAAACTCACCAACAAATTCAGGGTGATTTCTGACCAATCCGGGCATTTCCAAAAATTGAAGGGGGGCATCGGAAAACCGTCACAAACGTCACAAGATTTATAAATCCTATGTATTTATATGATATTTAATTAAAAATAAGCATATCTATAACCATCACAAAAGCATCACGGTGTGACGATCTTAAAACATCACAACTCTGTTTTATAAGTCATTGAATTTATTATATTTAACGGTTTGTGTTACGTTTTGTGATGGTTTGACCGTCACAGGGTTTAGTCAATTAAATTATATGCTTGAAAGCTGTTTTAAATGGCTGTGATGGTTGTGACGGTTTTCCGATGGCCGACTTAATTACGGGGCGAAGCTAAGCTCATGTTTATTAACATACTGCTGCCCGATGGCTGTTGATCGTTATCAGCGATCAATTAAGCGAAACCGATCGTTCTAAGTAATTGGAAATTAAACGGAGTGGGGCATATGGTGAGCGCATTCCAGTATCCAGATGATGATTATTCGATGAAACTTTTTGCACTTAAGTACTGCCAGGACTGTGGCAAGCGACGTTCATTAATTGAGCGTTTATTCTCGTTGGATGATGAGCGGTGTGACAAATGCCACTTTAGATTCGTTAGTTCGGTACGTGATAGGAGTGGCAGATAGGCATTGATTCATCTAAACCCGCTATTGCGGGTTTGAATTGTCTGTAACTTGTTACTGTTTAAAGAAGAATTCTTTAGCTAACCATCCAAGAACGGCAATAAGCAAGGGGATGAAAATAGACCAAGTGATTCGATTATTAACTGAACCCACTTCCTTGATGAGATCCCCACGAAGTCTTTCAACTTCATCCTTGGTCACGAATCGTTCACTCTGTGCCTTGAATTGGTTCAGACTACCTTTAATCTCAGCAAGCTCGATATGAACGGACTGTATATCAGATTTTACTGCGAAGTTCTCCGAGCGAATTTTAATAGCAGCGAGGTCTTGCTTGATATCAGAGAGATCACTTTCAAGCTTTTCAACTCGCTTTTCTAGTCTATCGCTCATTCCACCCCCTCTGCCGTTGCCACCGAAGTCAACGGGTACAAGATTATCTTCTTTAGCCGTTATGATTCATCCTCGTGAACGTTCATACGGTCTTCAACCCAATAGACAACATTGGCAGCACGAAAGTAGCTGATAAAACCACAGTTCTGGCAGACGAGACGGTATTGATAATTGGACACCAATTTTGTCTTCGATTCATCTATTAGCGATGGCGTTGCATAGTGGACGGCTGTCGCTTCAAAATATTGCTGGCTTTCTTCTTCAGTCAGCTCTGAAGGTTTCTTTTCAGGAAATGGACTCCGTGATGAATCTAAACTCATGGTTTCAGGTGTCGAAAGTTCTGAATGACCGCAGGCCAAACAGCTTCTGGCTACTCCTTTCTCCGACAGAAATTGAGCAAATAGCTGTGGCGTAACGAGTTGCAAGCGGCGGTATGTTCGACGCTCTGCGTCGTCTATGCTATGCATTTTTTCCATGTTTCTTCTTATTTGAACCATAGCAAAAAACTCCGATTATCGGGGTTTAGGCTTGAGATATGGTCGATATGTGGACATTGATAGAAATAAATCCTTTTATTTCAGCAAGCTACAGGGTAATAAAACGTGCCAGCAGGCGCTGTGGCGCTG
>NZ_MAYS01000168.1 GCF_001756855.1 Candidatus Erwinia dacicola
GAAGATACCGGTCATGCCCATCGACTGCACCAGCGCGTCAACCTTACGGGTGGAGACGCCGTTTATCCACGCTTCCTGGATGACCGCGTTCAGTGCTTTCTCCGACAGCCTGCGGGCCTCAAGGAAGGACGGGAAGTACGAGCCTTCACGCAGCTTCGGTATACGCAGGTCCAGGGTACCGAGGCGGGTGTGGTACTGACGGTCACGGTAGCCGTTACGGTAGGTCTCCCGCTCGTCACTGCGCTCATGAGGCTCTGCGTTGATGCGCTGAGTGACATCGGCCTCCATGATGCGGTTGAGCATAAATTCGGTGAGTTCACGCAGAAAGTCCTCGCCGCCGAGTTGCATCAGGGTGTTGCTGAATGTCATGCTGTTGTCGGCCATCGGTTGACTCCTTCTGAGATAATTGTCTGATTAACCATTACCTTACCGGATAAGCCGATGGCTCTCACCATCCTTCCAAATTTACACCACGTCCTAAGACTCTACCTTCTTATGTTCGTGTAAAAATTCAATTATTTTTAAGTGTCACCCCGTGTTAAAGCACGTTAAGCTATGCCCTTTGATGACGTTAAGGCAGCGGTAATGGTCAATACCATGATCTGGCATGATGTGCTGGCTGAAGAAAAAGAGAAACCTTACTTTAAGAAGACCTTGGCCCGGGTAACGGCAGAGCGTGAGGCTGGCAAAACCGTCTATCCCCCGCAAAAAGATGTTTTTAACGCTTTTCGCCTCACCGAACTGGGCGCGGTGAAGGTGGTTATTCTAGGTCAGGACCCTTATCACGGTCCCAACCAAGCGCATGGACTGGCCTTTTCCGTACTACCGGGGGTTGCAGTACCCCCTTCGCTGGTCAATATGTACAAAGAGCTGGTGACGGATATTCCCGGCTTCCAGTGCCCTAATCACGGCTTTCTTGAAAGTTGGGCGCGGCAGGGCGTGATGCTGCTGAACACCGTGCTGACGGTGGAAGCCAGCCACGCGCACTCGCACGCTAAATTCGGCTGGGAAACTTTTACCGATAACGTTATCGCCGCGATCAACCAGCACCGCGAAGGCGTGGTCTTTTTGCTGTGGGGCTCGCACGCGCAGAGAAAAGGCAGTATTATTGACCGGCAGCGCCACCATGTCCTGCAAGCGCCGCACCCTTCCCCACTCTCCGCTCATCGCGGCTTTTTTGGCAGCGCTCACTTTTCCAAAGCTAATCAATGGCTGACCGAGCACTGCGAAACGCCCATTGACTGGGCACTGCAGTTACCGGTTGAATAACCCGTAACATCAGGGGGTAGCCGCCCCTGAAAAATAATTCCCTTCCTGAATTACTTACATTTTTAAACGCTTAACTGCGAAGTTCGTTACAATTTCTTATCAAGTTTTCTCTCTGCCCCCGATGGGTTCGAACTCGAGGAGCTTTAAAAATGCTCCCTTTCTGGCTATGTGATGGTCTAATCAAACCGGACACTTTGTTAGAGATATAATGAGCAATGCTCACGAGGTGAGAATGCGAAGAAAAACGTTTACCCATGAGTTCGAGCAGGAATGTGTCAATTTGGTTCTGCAACACAAGTATCCGGTGACCTAGGCTGCTGAAACGATGAATATCGGTCTTTCAACATTGCAACGCTGGTTACGCCAATATCGTGGAGAAGTCAGGGGAGATACTCCCATCGCCACCGCGATTACGTCTGAACAACGACGAATACAGAAACTTGAAAAGCAGGTACGTCAGTTGCAAAGCAAGAATGACCTGTTAAAAAAGGCTTCAGCCTTCTTCGCCATGGAAATGAAGAACGATAAAAAGTCGCGGTGAAGCTGAAGAAGGCCGGGGCAAATATCCAGCAAGTATGTCGATGCCTGTCGCTCACGCGTAGTGTATTTTACGCCCGGAGCAGGCGGCCAGCTCTCAGAGCAGATGTTCTGATGCTTCATGCGGCGGCCAAGCATGTTCATGCTGAAATGGATGCGACGTATGGCAGTCGGTGCATGTGTATTGAGCTGCGTGAGCAGGGTTTTAATGTTGGTCGATACTGTGTTCGTCAAATAATGAAGACCCTGATGCTGGTTGCGAAGCGCCCAGGACGTCATTACTATCCACGTGGTGGTAAACCGGCTGTAGTGAGGGCTAATCTGTTAAATCGACAGTTTAATCCAGAGACATTAAATACCTAGTGGTCAGGTGATATCACCTATCTCCGGACAGCTCAGGGCTGGTTATATCTGGCTATCGTGATGGACTTATTTTCAAGAAAAATAGTGAATTTGGCCTTCTCAGATAAACCGGACAGCGCCCTGACTATCCGGGCATTACGACTGGCGGTTAATAAACGACGACCAACAGGCCCAGTCGTATTTCATAGCGATCAAGGTGCTCAGTATACCAGCGCTCAGTTCCCGTCCTGCCAGCAGGAACTTGATGTGACGGGCAGTATGAGTCGCAAGGGTAATTGTCTGGATAATGCCGTTACGGAGAGGTTTTTCCGCAATCTGAAAGCAGAAAGAGTTAACTACCGTCGTTATGAAACCTGAAGTCAGGGTATTGCAGACATTATCGATTAGGGGCTGTCCTAGATAAGGTTTAAATTTTACCTTTAACTATCTGTTTTAAAATAGTTAATTGCTGTTTTGCACTTGGAGTGTTAAATCGCCACTCACATTCCTTCAGATACAGCTCGAAATGTGCCTTCGGAATACCGTTAAATTTACGCATGTGGCGCTTCGCCTGGTTCCAAAAATTCTCGATACCATTGATGTGATTTTGCCGGTCTTTTTTGTCG
>NZ_MAYS01000169.1 GCF_001756855.1 Candidatus Erwinia dacicola
CACCGAGTGGATTCACCGAGATAGCTCACCGAAAGAAACCATTTAAAGGTTAAGACATGCTTAATAAAATCACAGAGAAGCTAATGCCCATAGTCGATAACGCCACGGCATTCTTCGGCTATATGCAACAACATCAGCTATTGTTAGCTTTGTTATCAGGACTAACATTACCCTTTATTGTCCCGCTAAAGCGGGATGAACATGAAAAAGCACCAATATGGCAGCGTGTTATTATCTGCTTCTCACTCTTATGCTTTATTTTTGGCACAATATCACCGGCTACCTCTTACGTCCTTCGCTTTCTATACCCGGCAAGACTGGAAGTAAGTACGCCAGTGATTTTGTGGACGATATTGATTTCATTTACTGTGGTCGGCGTGATATTTCATTACGTTGCACGCCGCGTTCTCTCACCAGAGATTGATAAACTCAAAAGGAAAATGGTTAAAAAAACCAGTCTGGAACGAAATACGCGCACTGATGTTCGAGAAATAAAAGCATTACTGCCCACAACTGAAAAATATGACCCCGAGCAATTCATTGATTTAACAAAAGGCGTTTTTATTGGACTAAATGAAAAAAGAGAACCTCAATATATTCCGCTCAGTGACTGGCAAAAACAACATGCCGATGTCATTGGTACGACGGGCGCAGGTAAAGGGGTTGCAACAGGATTACTTATTTATCAAAGTATTTTAGCCGGTGAAGGCGTTTTTGAAATGGATCCAAAAAATGATGAATGGGCACCCCACTTAATAAGGAAAGCATGTGAAGATGCAGGAAAACCATTCTACCTAATTGATTTAAACAGGCCGGAATATCAACTAAACCTTATTGATGGCATTACAGCAGAACATTTAGAGGAACTTTTTATTGCTGGATTTAGCCTGGCGGAAAAAGGAGAGGCCGCCGACTTCTATCGTATCGACGACCGCAGAGCCGCACGCGCTACCGCACAATTAATTAATGAAAACCCAACAGCCACGATCCGCGATTTATTCAACAGCGATTTCGTGCAGAGTATTGCCGAAACGATTAAAGGATTTTTCGGTAAAATAGAGGAACTGGCTTTATTAAACTCCATTAATGCCCCGGAGGGGTTAGCATTAAAAAAGATTTTTGACGACGGCGGTTGCTGTTACATCATCGGTTCAATGCGCAACAGTAAAGTGATCGCAACTCAACGCATGATTTTAGTGCGGTTAATGCAGCTTGCTGAGTTACGCGACCGAATCAGTACCACGCCACGCCCGATTGCTATTCACCTGGCCGAACTAAAATACCATTTATCACGGCCTGCGCTTGAGGGATTAGGCGCTGCCCGAGATAAAGGCGTGCATATCATTATGGATCACCAGTCCGTTGCCGATTTACGCGACTGCCCCGCCGATTTAAACGGCGACGCCGTGGTGGGTGCCGTCGTGGAAAATGCCAAATTTAAACTGGTGTACAAACTGCAAGACCCCGACACCGCACTATGGGTGGCGAAAATGTCCGGTACGATTTTAGTGGACGATGAAAGTCGCAAAGCAAAAACCAATCGGGTACTGACCGAAGTGATAGACGACGAGCGCACAATCCGACAGGCGGAGCGTTTTTATATCGACAGCAACATGCTGTTAAACCTGCCTCCGTTCGTCAGCTATATTTTCACGGCCACAGAGTTACCCCGAGCCTCCCTTATCTCACCCTTGAAAGTAAAAAAACAGCCGCTACAGGTTTATGACATCACGCCGATCACACCCATATCGATTAAAAAGCCGCTCGACTTTACTGAGGCACCCGCAGCGCAAACAACACCCGTTTTAGTGGCGGCAGAAAAAAACAGAACAGCCGAGATAGCACCAGTTGAGCCGGTTGCGGAAACAGCTTCTTTTGATTTCGATGAATAAGGGAATGCCATGTTGATAAGTAGCGATAAAGAACGTAAAGGCCGTAACAGTGAAAAAATGGCACAACTTCTTAATTTTTTGAAAGAGGAAACCTACAGCGATTTTGACACGCTAAAACAACTTTTTAGGTATAAGGCACATCAACCGCTTTACCTTCTGCTCGATAAACTGGAAGGAATGGGGCTTATTCAAAAATATGTTTTCGTCTCTCGCCTTGGCAGTCTCACGCTGTGGGGAATAACCCAGGATGGGATCGCCGTCGTACTCAGCCCCGAAGACAAGATTTTCCCCGCCCGATTTGAACCGGCAAAGTTAAAAGGCTGGAGCCTCGATCACCATCTGGATAATCAACTGGTACACCTGACGCTGGCACAAAAAGGTGCGACGGACTGGATTAACGGCGACCGTAACACCTTTTTAAATCAGTTTAAGGTGAAGCACCGGCCTGACGGATTAATCACGCTGCCAAATGGCAAACGGATCGCCATTGAAACGGAACGTAGCTTAAAAACTAAAGCACGCTATCAGCAAATTATCGCCAGTCACCTGAGAGCGAGAACGGAAAACCTCTGGTTTTTCGTTTTCTATATTGTGCCGGATGAGCAAAAGAAACGGGCATTAATGCTGCTGTTCGACACAATAAAGCAGGTTATCGAAAACAGCCAACATGTCACGCTGGAAGCGAAGCACCGTAACGTATTCCGCTTTTATACAATGGATGAACTAAAAGCCCTGGAGTTAACAACCTATGCTTAAAATCACTCTGCCTGCCCTTCTCCTGATTGTTTTCCCGGCCTTTGCTGCCCCCACCGTCAGCGTCGGTTTTTCTCCGTCACATACCGCACTGCAAAACGTTCTGTCGGTGGTCAATGACGCCTCAACGTCACTTGATGTTGAGGCGTATAGCTTCACCAGTAAGCCCATCGCGACGGCCATTATTGCCGCGAAACAAAGAGGGGTTAGTGTCCGGGTTGTCGCCGATGAGAAAGCGAACGGTGACCGTTATTCAGCGGTCACTTACCTGGCAAATAATCATGTTCCGGTACGTCTTAACAGTCGTTACGCCATCATGCACAACAAAGTGATGATCGCAGATGGCAGCACAGTACAAACAGGTTCGTTTAATTACACGGCCAGCGCCGACACACGCAACGCCGAAAACAGCATAGTGTTACGAGGCGTTCCGCAAATTGCGGCACAGTATGAGAAAGAATTTAACCGCCTGTGGGCAGAAAGCGAAGTTTTAGCACTGGCCTATTAAATGTCGGCAATTTTTAGCCAGCACTTACGCACTACCCTCTGCATTGTCCACATACCCACAATCGACCCCTACCGGCTTGCCCCGCCGGTAGAGGCGCTCCCGTTCGCGGGGGCGGCTTGTTGGCCTCCCCGCTTCACTGGCTTCTCTCATGTGGATATGTGGGCAATGCTCTCTCCCGTTCCCCTCAAAATCCCATCAAATAACGATGCGCTTTAGATGCGGCGCTGGCCGCTTTGAAAATGTAGCGCTTATCGTCTTTCAGTGATTTCAGCCATGATGCAATATAGCGTTCATGCTGAACCTCTCCCACAACGCCTAAATCAGCCATCAGGAAGGCGCTTCCAAGTTCGGCAATCAGTTCTTCAAAGGCGTACCCTTCCGATCCAAACCTCCCTTTCATTTCACGATTTAAGCGGCTTTTCGCCCCGCTCCAGTGCGTCAGTTCATGCAAGCCGGTGGCGTAAAAATTCGCGGCATCGGCAAACAAATGACGTTCAGGCAACCAGATTTCATCAGTTAGAGGTTTGAAAAATGCCTGTTGGCCACGTTCTGTAATGTTCGCGCCGGTACGCTGAAACAGTGCTTCAACCTGCGGCAGCGGATCAAATTCTCCTACCTCCAGTGGTTCAATCTCGGCGCCATTTTCGGCGCCCATATCTAGCCCGTCGATTTGCTCAACATTAAACACGGTAAAAGTTTTCAGCATGGGGATTTTTTCGATCTCTCCATCCTCAGCTTCTTTTTCTAGCGTCTTGTAAAAAATGGCCGTAGTACCGTGTTCACCCTTACGAACCTGTGCGCCCTGCTCCTGAGCCTGTTTGTAGGTCAACCAGCGAGAATCATTAAACCCCTGCTTTGCTGCACTGCACCATAACAGCATGATATTCATCCCGCTGTAGGCTGTGCCGGTGGTGAAGTTTGACGGAATACCTGACACTGCCCCGTTACGCTTCCACGGACACACCCACGGCTTAACACCCATTTCTAACGCTTCGATGATGCTGTCAGTCACTACCTGGTAAACATCTGGTTTGGCCTTGCCTTTAGAAAATTTCGTTTTTGAGGAGCCTGACTGCTCCAGCGGGGATACGCTGGTCGCCGGTGCGGGATTAGGGGCGCTTGTTTGGGTATGCAGGTTCATAGTCATGGTTATTTCTCCGTCAGTGTGAATTTCGTCTTCGTATCGCCTGACGGTTCGGCCTCCCCGGAGTCGTTCTGGCCAGCAAGGGCGCGAAGCGGCTATGCATTACCTTGCTGACCAGGTTGTGACGGGGAACGATTACCGGAAGCTGATATGAGAAGAAGAAAGACTCACAGGAGAAAATGACGGCGAGCATACCCGGACTTAGCGCCCCTTATGCCGTAGCGGTGAAATGCCGTTATGTCAGCGATGGAAGCCCAGAGGGGTAAGACAGCTCGCCTGGCTCAATGCGGAAGCACGACGTAGCGCCCGGACGCCTGACGTTATATATTGGTTCATGATGTGAATGTTTTTAATAAAGCAGTAATAAGGAAATTTAAATGGCATCGATAAAATTCAACTTTAGTCGATTAAAAAATATATACTCAGATGCATGGTCGAAAAAAGACCCAACAATAGCGTTTGAAATTCGACTTGGCGCAGGATGTTTTGTTTTTATGATGTTTTTATCAAAAGAAGACAGTGATAAAAACGACAGGCTTTTTATTTATTTCAGAAACATTGAAACGCCCCATCAAATTAAATTATACGGCTATCATTTAGGTGGATCTTTCGACGCTTATATATCAAAAAAGGAGGAGGACTTAATCAGGCAGGAACTACAGTTACAAGGCGGAGGAAACCCATTTAATTTCAATGCGTTTCTGAACGAACTGAATGATAACATACCACAATTCCTACCACCAACAGTGAAAGGAGAAACATTAAGAAACACATGGAATTACATCAGAGATGATATGAAAAACATCATCGACGATGCAGACAAGACAATTCTCATTGGACTCAAAAGACTCCCAGAAGAAAGAAAACCAAGAGATAAGACCCTAAGAAAGTTATATTTATACATTAACGGACACGATAATGATATATCAGACTTCATTGAAGCCATAAAAGAAAGAAACATTACACTTGCTTGGACAAACGATCCAACTCGTACAGCAAAAAGTTTTGCCCAACTACTTACTGATTTTTCACGCATGCAATAGAAGTTACAGGGTTACTTTTAGATTCAGCAAGATAGACTTATCCACCATTTCTATGGATAAGTTTATCTTATGGTCTATTCTACTTTTTGGTTGGTGGTAATTTAGGACCAGGCATAGGAATAATAGTTCTTGGTGCAGTTTGAACAGGTGGAATTTCTCTACCAGTTGATGGTTGTGGGCGTGTTTGAAAACCGCGATTTTCGAACCCTTCCACACCTGCGACTTGTCTTCCATTGTTGGCTAACTCTTTATTCACTTTATCACCAGAATTATCTTTACTCATGGGACTCATCCTCTAGGTAGTTTTCAATAATCATCATCTTCCCATACTCTTTAGACAGATAGATGAAACTCGTAAGAAATAAAATATTTCCTGTCTCTGTATCAGTTATAGTTGCATCAAGCAATCCGATTTCTTGAGTTTTATCATTTTCATTATATAAATATATTTTTCCTGCAACGCTTAAGTTTTCGTCCCTTAACAGAACATAACAAAAACTTGACGTCTCAGACATTTTCTCTATGGATCTTATAA
>NZ_MAYS01000170.1 GCF_001756855.1 Candidatus Erwinia dacicola
ACCTTCACGTAGGTTTCATCGAGATGCCATGAGCCAAAACCGGAAGGTTGACGCCAGTACCAGCGCAGCCGCTTTTCCATTTCAGGTGCATAACGCTGAACCCATCGATAAATCGTGGTGTGATCGACATTTACCCCTCGCTCAGCCAGCATCTCCTGCAGCTCACGATAACTGATGCCATATTTGCAGTACCAGCGGACGGCCCACAGGATAATATGACGCTCAAAATGTCGACCTTTAAATGGGTTCATGTGCTGCTCCTTCAACTAAACAGTGGCATCAGTTTACCATCGCCAGATCTTTGCAACAGTGCCCTACCTAGGTGACGCGCCTTTTCTGGCTTACGCACGTGGTGCATTAAGTTGCGGACTAGAAATATCGGGTTATGCCTCCCCTTTCAACGCTCGTCGGCTGGGGATTATTCATTATTTGTTATGACTACGGTGGTATTACTCGTGCTTATCACTTTTATCAGCAAAATCATCGTTTAGACCATAAGCGTCAATACTTATTAAGCACTACCTAGTGCTATATTTTTTCCTTAATGGGGTATGAATAGTCATACTGAAACCCTTGGTGGGCACGATCCTGACCCACCGAGTGCAAAATCGCGATGGGATGATTGCTGATACCTGTTGCAGGAAAAGGAAAGAGCCTGCTTCTTAACGGGTAACATGTCGTCCAATCTGAATGACGGTTCTTAAATAAAAAGAGTGTGTTGCCATGAAAGATATCAATCCGACACAAACCGCTGCCTGGCAGGCATTGCAGCAGCATTTTGAACAGATGAAAGATGTGCAGATTGCCGACTTGTTCGCGCAAGATGCCGACCGGTTTGCTAAATTCTCTGCGACTTTTGACGATCGCATGCTGGTGGATTTCTCCAAAAACCGCATCACTCAGGAAACCCTAGTTAAGCTGCAGGCGCTGGCGAAAGAGATCGACCTGCAGGGCGCTATCAAGTCAATGTTCTCCGGTGAAAAGATTAACCGCACTGAAGATCGTGCCGTGCTGCACGTGGCGCTACGCAACCGCAGCAACACCCCGATCATGGTTGACGGCAAAGATGTGATGCCGGAAGTCAACGCGGTGCTGGAAAAGATGAAAGTCTTCTCCGAGCGCATTATCAGCGGCGACTGGAAAGGCTACACCGGCAAAGCCATTACTGACGTGGTGAACATTGGTATCGGCGGCTCCGACCTCGGCCCGTTTATGGTCACCGAAGCGCTGCGCCCGTATAAGAACCACCTAAATATGCACTTCGTTTCCAACGTCGACGGCACCCATATTGCCGAAACGCTGAAAACGTTGAACCCGGAAACCACGCTGTTCCTCGTGGCCTCGAAAACCTTCACCACTCAGGAAACCATGACCAACGCCCACAGCGCCCGTGATTGGTTCCTGACCTTCGGTGAACAGGAAGAGGTGGCGAAGCACTTTGCCGCGCTGTCGACCAACGGTAAAGCGGTCAGCGAGTTCGGTATTGATACCGACAACATGTTCGAGTTCTGGGACTGGGTCGGCGGTCGCTACTCACTGTGGTCGGCGATTGGCCTGTCGATCATCCTGTCTATCGGTTTCAGCAACTTTGAGAAGCTGCTGAGCGGCGCGCACGCGATGGACCGCCACTTTGCCGACACGCCGGAAGAGAAAAACCTGCCGGTGCTGCTGGCGCTGATCGGCATCTGGTACAACAACTTCTTTGGGGCTGAAACCGAAGCGATCCTGCCGTACGACCAGTACATGCACCGCTTTGCCGCCTATTTCCAGCAGGGCAACATGGAGTCCAACGGTAAGTCCGTTGACCGTAACGGCACGCCGGTGACCTACGAAACCGGTCCGATTATCTGGGGCGAGCCTGGCACTAACGGCCAGCACGCGTTCTACCAGCTAATCCACCAGGGCACTAAGCTGATCCCTTGCGACTTTATTGCTCCGGCGAACACCCACAACAAGCTGGGCGATCACCACAGCAAGCTGCTGTCGAACTTCTTTGCCCAGGCCGAAGCGCTGGCGTTTGGTAAAGCGCGTGATGTGGTCGAGAAAGAGTTCGCCGATGCAGGAAAAGATGCGCAGTCCGTCGAGCACGTGGTGCCGTTCAAAATGTTTGAAGGTAACCGCCCGACCAACTCCATCCTGCTGCGTGATATCACGCCGTTCAGCCTCGGCGCGCTGATTGCACTGTATGAGCATAAGATCTTCACTCAGGGTGCAATCCTCAACATCTTTACCTTCGATCAGTGGGGCGTTGAGCTGGGCAAACAACTGGCTAACCGCATCCTGCTGGAACTGCCCGGCGCGGATAACGTCACCAGCCACGACAGCTCCACCAATGGCCTGATTAACCGCTATAAGTCCTGGCGTTAATCTGGTCGCGGCGGGCTGAGCGAAACAGAGGGTTAGCCCCTACAACACCGAGGTTGCCTTGGACTGTAGGGGTCGACCATTTTTCCCAGTCGACCCGTGCCGATGATTAATATTCCGCAAGCCGAACCCCCATTACTGGGGGGTATTTTCTGATAACTTTTGGTACCGGTTGACAGCCTGACGCTCTTGCCTGCGCCTCGCATCCCGGCGGGCTGCAATAGTTTCCCTGCTGTGGTAATAGCTAAACAATGGCATTCGGTTAAGCTCTTGCCGGAGCATGAAAGGAGTTCCAGCGCGTTCTGGGCCGCATAGATTTTCGGGTAATGATTCCAACTTACTGATAGTGTTTTATGTTCAGATAATACGCGATGACTTTGTCATGCAGCTCTACCGATTTTGAGAACGTAGCACGCCTGTGGCGTGAGCGGCGCTGCTGCGCCGCTTCGGGTGTTTGCATGACCGGCGCTCCGCTTTATACTCTGCTCCATGCATATCCC
>NZ_MAYS01000171.1 GCF_001756855.1 Candidatus Erwinia dacicola
TACAGATAAGCCCAGCGTCCGTTGACCTTCACGTAGGTTTCATCGAGATGCCATGAGCCAAAACCGGAAGGTTGACGCCAGTACCAGCGCCGCCGCTTTTCCATTTCAGGTGCAGAACGCTGAACCCATCGATAAATCGTGGTGTGATCGACATTTACCCCTCGCTCAGCCAGCATCTCCTGCAGCTCACGATAACTGATGCCATATTTGCAGTACCAGCGGACGGCCCACAGGATAATATGACGCTCAAAATGTCGACCTTTAAATGGGTTCATGTGCTGCTCCTTCAACTAAACAGTGGCATCAGTTTACCATCGCCAGATCTTTGCAACAGTGCCCGCCGACTTTTATATTGAAACCCGCCAGTTGCCCCGCCGGACAGCCGGATTGAGCTTGTTCACCAAGAACAGGCAGATTGGAATATTTTGCAAACCTCTTTGTTGAATCTTCGTTTATAATTTCAGGCATACTCTACTCCGCAATATTTCTTAATAAATCCTTAATCAACATGACAACTAAACGCCTGCTTACAATTCTGACCCTGAACGCTGCGGGCTTTGCACTGTTCTTCTCGTGGTATCTGCCGGTAAATCATGGCTGGTGGTTTATCCTAGACAGGACGATTTTCTACTGGTTCAACCAGCATCTGGTGACTAACCAAGCCCTGCTGTGGCTTGTAGCAATTACAAATTACCGCGCGTTTGACGGGGTGTCGCTGCTGGCGATGGGTGCACTGTACCTGCACTTCTGGTGCCACGAAACCCCACAGGGTCGGTGCCGGATGCTAGCGATTGGCATTACGATGCTGATTAGCGCGGTTGGTCTTAACCAGTTAGGGCATTTGATCCCGGTATCTAACGGCAGCCCGACGACGTTCTTCCCGGACGTTAACCATGTGACCAAACTGACTGGCATCTCGACTAAAGACTCCTCTGCAGACAGCTTCCCGGGCGATCACGGCATGATGCTGATGATATTCTCCTGCTTTATGCTGCGTTATTTCACCCGCCGCGCGTTTGCCGTCGCTGTGGTTATCATGCTGATATTTGCTCTGCCGCGCGTAATGATTGGCGCCCACTGGTTTACAGATATTGCCGTGGGATCGTTATCTATTGTGCTGGTGGGCATGAGCTGGTGGCTGATCACCCCTGCGAGTGATTATCTGGTGAACTGGCTGGATCGAAACCTGCCTGGGAAATAATTTACTGGCAGCAGCGAAACGGCGGGGATTATTTTCTCGCCAGCTGCTGCAATAATTGAAATTAATGAGTCTGCTGATCAAGCGTGTTGAACAGAATTTGTGGTAATGATTCCAACTTACTGATAGTATCTCATGTTTAGAGAATGCCCGATGACTTTGTCATGCAGCTCCACCGATTTTGAGATTGACAGTAACTTCCGTCCCAGCCTTGCC
>NZ_MAYS01000172.1 GCF_001756855.1 Candidatus Erwinia dacicola
TCCTAAGACTCTACCCCATCACATATTTAGCGGTTTCATTCAGCGGCTTGCCGGTTTCGTCGGACAGCTCACCGGCCAGGGCGTGACCGTCGATGTTCTTTGAAATGTATTTTGCGATGTAGGCCGTCGCAGACCCCTTGCTGGGATCCATCTTTTTGGACTTGAAGCGTGCGCCAGTATTGCGGCCCAGCTCGTCGCGGTCTTCTGCGATGAAGTAGGCGCGAAGAATCGCAACGGTGGCTTTAACTTCTGCCTGCGGCATGAATAAAAGCGCGTGCCAGTGCGGCGTTCCATCATGATGCGGCTCGGCGACGCGGAATCCGTAGGGGCGCAATTTTTCGCGTTTTAACTTGGCTGTGGCACGGCCCCAGATACGGCATAAATAACTCTGCGCCTGGGCAACCGTGGAGTGATTCCACTTTGCGTTATGATGCCCGGACTGAATATTACTGTGATATTTCGACGGGCAGGTGATTGTAAGAAAGATTCCCACGTCGCCGCGCTGCTGTGCGACAAGCTCCACCCCCGCCTGGCGGGCCATTAATTCATGGCGACGAATGGCCAGGTTGGACGTGGACTTGTTAATCATATCTTCAAGTGACGAGACGTTGCCGTCTTCATCAACAAGCTCATGACTTTTGAAAAAGTCGCGGCTTTTCCGGCGCTGCTCCTGCCATTCAATCAGGCTGCTGGCGCTGACGTAGGCGTGGGCTTTTTTGTGGACTGCCCCGATTGCCCGCAACTGGTTTTCGCGCCAGTCACAACGCAGCCGCCAGATTTTGCGACCCCACCAGTCTGGCGAAGTCATCCGCAGGATAGCGGTAAAAATCCGATCTCGTTCCCA
The DNA here is from genome assembly GCF_001756855.1 of Candidatus Erwinia dacicola. Classification (GTDB taxonomy): domain Bacteria; phylum Pseudomonadota; class Gammaproteobacteria; order Enterobacterales; family Enterobacteriaceae; genus Erwinia; species Erwinia dacicola. The sequence goes on from NZ_MAYS01000172.1 coordinate 845, forward strand.
TTCCCCCGTCCAGGCTGGAGGGACAACGCGCAGGGCCAGCATTTCGCGGCCCAAGTGACAATAGAGCCAGTCCAGCTGATCGTTCGTCATGCTTTCTTCGGTCAGACCCAGAGCCTGGCATTCTGTCCCGTACATTTCAGCCAGCCGGTTGCCGATCTCATAGGCGGCGCTCAGGGCTTCCCTCTTTGTAAAATCTGCCAGCCGCTGCCAGCGTCCGTGCCAGTAGGCGGTCAGTTCGCCGGTCATATCGGACGCAACGCCCTGGCGGCTGCGAACGACGTCAAGACGCATTAATGATTTTCTTACGGTGCCCATAAGAAAATCGTTAACGTGTCGGCTTTCGCGATTGGCGCGCAGCCAGTCTATTTTTTTGCGCCAGACTTCCCGAATGAAGTACGGTTCAGACAACAAACGCGCGTCAACGCCTTCCGGCGTACTGGCCCAGGCAGCCACAGCGGCAGCAGCGGTCTTGCCGTCACTGCTGACTATATTTTTGTAGATGGCAAATGGCAGACCGCGCAGCTCGTTGTTGTCCAGCGTCTGGATCAATGCTTCGCGATTGCGAACATCAGCGGGGTTATAACCGGCGCGGCGGAATAGCCGGTCGATATGTTTATCAACGCCAGGGTTAGACACTACCGCCCCGATAGTCGGGGCGGCGGTTGCAGGCTCTAAAACATAGGGGCCGATTGCGGGGCGGGGCGCGTTCCAGGGCCAGGCGAAAGCAAGGTTCGTCATTTCTTGCTTTCCACGTTGTTTCTTTCGTGGCCCAAGTCCTGGCTGTGCTTCTCAATTAATGGATCAAGTATCGTGTTGAAGTAGGTCAGTAGCGCTCTAGCCTCATCTGGCCCAGCCAAGACCCCCACTAAAGTTGCATTGGCAAGCGCTAAGGTTTTTGCTTCGTTAAGAGCACTAAGCGCACCGCGCTGGTATTCAGACCTTTTGATAGCCATCAGAAAACCTCCGCGCCTTTGGCGAGATCGACGCCAAACCAGACAGCAAGCGGAGAAGTCAAAGGAGATTTAAGAACGCCGATCACCTCACAGGCTGCCCCACGGGTAGCGGCATTCGCGCTAACCGAACGGTTGACGCTAATTTCCTGGAAGTTGAAATCGCGATAAATCTCGCGGGTGGCCGGGGTGTCGCTGTTAGACAGAACAATCGGCGCGCCATAAAGGCGGTTTGCCGCCAGCAGGGTGACAGCTAACTGGCGGTGCTCTTTCTCACCAAATGGGGCGCTGTGGTACTGGGTGAAATTGGCGGTTTCGCTTGTTGGCAGGTATGGCGGATCGCAGTAGATAGCCACGTCGCTGCCAATCATAATTTTTATCGTGTTCTGGAAGTCGCAACACACAAAAATAGCTTTCGTGTCGTTGGCTTTTTCAGAGAACAGGCGGATCTGTTCTTCCGGGAAGTAAGGCGGGGTTTTGTGCTTACCAAAGGGTACGTTATATCCGCCCTGGCGGTTATAGCGAACAACACCGTTATAGCCGTGGCGGTTCAGATACAGGAACTGCGCTGCCCGCAGAACAAGGCCCGCATCAGGGCTGCCCCCACAATCTGCGTGCGGGTAACGATAATCACGGGCGCGGGCGTTGAAATCGTCGCGAATCCACTTATAGCCGTCCTTATCGCCATACACTTTAAACAACGGTCGGGCAGCGTCGATCACTGCATCAGGCCAGCGCATTATCTGGCGGTAAAGGTTGATTAAGTCGGGATTGATATCACCCAGGATATAACGGCGATATTCAGTATTGAGGAAAACAGAAGCGCCGCCGACGAACGGTTCTACGAGGCAATCAGCTTTTGGCAGCAGCGGCAGCAGATCAGGAATTACACGGCTTTTACCACCAGGCCATCTCACAAGCGAACGAATCATTTTACTTTCTCCAGGGTGCAAGAAGCCCGACGCGTTAGCGCCTGTTTCTTTTTTGTGGTCAGTTAATTGTCAGTTGGTTGGTTTGTCTGGCTCTGGCGGCTTATCGCGTAGCGCCTGAACTTCTGCGCAGGGCGCTGCGTAGTCCTCAAATTCCCAGGGCATTGCCGCGGCGAACTCGGAAAGACGCTTAATGCCCATCATCAGGCAGGTTTGTTCCGCTTCGGTCAGATCTGCAAAGGCTAAATTCAGGTGGCTGCGGGTTAGTTGTGGCAGGCCAGCTATGCGACTGGCCGCGTCATTCGCCAGGATGAAAACCACTTTCTTGCGGGCATCATCCAGGCAATTGAAGCGCGTTGCCGTATCGTTCACGCGGCTGGCATTCAGGCTGACTTGCAGTCGGGCGCGTTGCTCAAAAAAGCTGCGGCGACCTGGTTGCTGTTCGGTGTTGTCCATGAACATAACCCCCTCCCGAATGGCTAACGACCAGTAATGGCTACTTTCAGATCGGCAATCAATCTGTCCAACTGCTGCCGACCATCCTCATTCAATGCATCAATGCCGTAGTCGAAAGCGGCGAGGATAGACATTTCCATCTCGCGGGACTCAATCGCGATCTTGAGTTCGGACCCTGGTTTGACATATGCCGGTACCCTGTAGCCCTCGCCAATAAATGGATTCATAACCGCTGCTTTCTTGATATCCAGTGGATTAAACATGCTCACTCTCCTTGCATCGGTTTAGGCGAAGATGCCCATAAGGCGGGCAAACCAGCGGCGTTTGTTGCGGGGCCTGGACATATACGGCAGGCGGCAGCCTTTGACGAACTGAACGTCGGCGGCCTTTGGCTGGAAGAACTGCCCGTCCGGGGTTTCAATCCACCCGCGAACATGGCGGCGATGCGTGATCCCGCATGAAGTGGTTAGCAGGCTGGCGAATGACGGGGCTTGAGTTATATCCATAACAAAACTCCATTAAATTTAGATAGATGCCGGGGAAACCCACACGCCCGGCGCGTGTTTCCTGTGATAACATCACGCTGCCTGTGAAACTTTGGCGAGTGAACCAGGCATAACGTTTACCAACACAAAGGAATACAAATGAACAAACAAGAAATTGCTGAGTTCTTCGAAGAAGCAAAAGCCTCTCGCACAAAAGATTCATTTGATGATCGCCTGGTCGCTATTGAATTCATGGTCTGTTCAATCGCCGCAGCCCTTGAGGGAAGCGCAAAAGAAACTTCTATCAACACCATGAATTCTTTCTCTGAGAATCTTGACCCACTGCGAGATTCAACCCTTAAAGCAGTCGCCGATCTGAATGTTTTGACTGGTGACTTCAGGACCCTTTCTAACCAACTTGCAGAGTCGAAATAAACTCATCCAAGCGACGTTTGATTTCAACCCCTCTTGCGGGGCTGTTCATTCCCCAGGCCTCAATCTCGTAACGAACATTTCCAGCATGTGCGCCGTGATGGTAAAAGCGGGCCAAATGCACGCTGTTTTCTTCGGAAGATAAAACCTGCTTTTCTGAGTTACTCATAACGGATTCCCCAAACCTAGCCACATCAACCACCCTTCCCTGATTTTTTTCGGGCGGCTCTCATACGCTAATTTCATGCCGTTGTTCCAGGCAGGGAGATAAACCCAGTATTCGCCAGCACGCCCAGAAGTTGACTGCGGATCCGTTATTTCGACTACAGGCAACTTGCCCTTCTCAATCATTCCCTTCACTGCTGCCGGTGTCTTACCGATGAGTTTTGCGAACTCCTGATAAGGGACGGCGTCTGTCGCACTTACAAGCTGTTTGCTCATCTGATACGATTCTCCGTTGGTGGTTACAATTGCTCTTAATGGGCTTTAATTGCCTTATCATATCATTTTACCATAAATCGTAAATTTTTACTATCGTGCAATTATTTTACCTAGGAGACATTGTGTCAATCACAATTTCAGAGAAGTTAAAGCTTATAAGAGAGTCCGAGCGCCTAAATCGGAGACAATTCAGCGAGTTAACAGGCGTGGTTTACAGCACTCTATCCAGTTATGAAACAGGGGCTAAAAGCGCCAGCCTAGAACCCATCATGAAAGTTTTTCAGCACCCCCGGTTTAGTAAGTACACCCTTTGGTTTATGACCGACCAGATAGCACCTGAGTCCGGGCAGATTGAACCGGCTCTCGCACACTTTGGGCAAGATGCAACAACCTCGCAGCACTCCGACCAAAAGACTGGTTAACAATTCACCGTGAGTTTATTTATTACAAATGTTGTTTACTCGTAAGGAAATATAAGTTCCGCAATTACGAGGAAGTTAAGCGGGAGCGTCGGAAATCTTCCACCAACCCGGCAAAGGCAAGAACCACCATTCGGAGGGTTTCATGAGTATTAAGAAACTCGATGATGGTCGATATGAAGTGGACATCAGACCAACGGGGCGCAACGGAAAGCGCATCCGTAGGAAGTTCGACAAAAAAAGCGAGGCTATCGCTTTTGCGAAGCACACACAGTACAACCACCACAACAAGGAATGGCTTTCGAAGCCGACAGACAAGCGGCGTCTGTCAGAATTAACGGCGATATGGTGGGATTTGAAAGGGAAACATGAGGAACACGGTAAATCTAATCTTGGGAAAATTGAGATATTCACCCGGATAACTGACGACCCTTGCGCGTTCCAGATTACGAAAGCACTAATTAGCCAGTACAGTGCTACACGCAGAAGCCAGGGGATCAAGCCGTCAAGCATCAACCGCGATTTGACCTGCATCAGTGGCATGTTCACCGCATTAATTGAGGGTGAATTGTTCTTCGGAGAGCACCCGATACGCGGCACGAAAAGGCTGACAGAGCAGAAGCCGGAAACTGGCTATCTGACGCAGGATGAAATTACCGTGTTGCTTTCGGAGCTGGACGGGGACAATAAGAAGATTGCGATTCTTTGTCTCAGTACCGGCGCAAGATGGGGTGAAGCCGCACGACTGAAAGCGGAGAACGTGATCCATAATCGCTGTACGTTCGTTAAAACCAAAACGAACAAACCGCGAACCGTTCCAATCTCTGACGAGGTGGCGCAAATGATCGCCAGCAACAAGCGCGGATATCTGTTCCCGGATGCGAACTATCCGGCATTCAGACGGTTGATGAAGGAATTGAAACCCGATTTACCAGCAGGACAGGCAACGCACGCATTACGCCACAGCTTCGCAACCCATTTCATGATTAACGGGGGAAGCATCATCACTCTGCAACGTATCCTGGGACATTCGCGAATTGAGCAAACTATGGTCTATGCGCACTTTGCCCCGGAATACTTGCAGGACGCGATCTCACTCAATCCTTTGAGGGGTGGCCTTGAGGCCCGGAGCGTCCACACAGTGACCACAGACGGGTAACTAAATATGGCTTTCAATGGTCTTGTGTGCCTCGCAAACCCGCATTGCACCGTTGAAAGCCAGTACCGCCAAGGGTCTTAAAGGCCCTGGTGCAGGCCTTCCGTTACTTCGGCGGCGGCGTGAAAACCGTGCTGGTCGATAATCAGAAAGCGGCCGTGCTGAAAAATCACAACGGCAATGTGGTGTTCAACGCCGGCTTCCTGCAACTGGCGCAGCACTATGGCTTCCAGCCCCGGGCCTGTCGCCCCCGCCGCGCGCGAACCAAGGGCAAGGTTGAACGCATGGTCGAATACCTCAAGTACAACTTCTTCGTCCCTTACACGCAGTTCGACAGCTTCGCGCACGTTAACCAGTTGCTGGAGCAATGGCTTGCCGAGGTCGCTGATCAGCGCGAGCTGCGCCAGTTCCGGCAAACGCCGGCGACCCGCTTCGAGGAAGCAAAAGGGCACCTGCAGGCGTTGCCGGCAACGGACTTCGATACCAGCTACTTTGACATCCGTCATGTGGCCTGGGACGGCTATATCGAGGTGCGGGGTAATCGTTACTCCGTGCCAGAGGCCTGGTGTGGTCGCCCGGTCTCAATCCGTATCACGCTGGATGATGAGTTGAGGATCTACGGCAATGAGCAGCTTGTGGCCACTCATCGCCTGAACAATCGTGGTGCCGGGTGGCAGACTGTTCCGGAGCACCATGCACCATTGTGGCAACAGGTGAGCATGGTAGAACACCGTCCGCTGAGTGCTTATGAGGAGCTGCTGTGATGCATTAACTGGAGACGCTGCTGGGCCGTCTGAAAATGGAGCATCTGGGGTACCAGGTGGAAAGCCTGCTGGAGCAGGCGGCGAAGGAAGAACTCAACTACCGCGAGTTCCTCTGCCGAGCGCTGCAACAGGAATGGAGCGGGCGCCATCAACGCGGTATGGAGTCCCGGCTGAAGCAAGCCCGGCTCCCCTGGGTGAAAACGCTGGAGCAGTTCGATTTCAGCTTCCAGCCGGGCATCGACCATAAGGTGGTGAGAGAGCTTGCCGGCCTGGCGTTCGTAGGACGAAGCGAAAACGTGATCCTGCTGGGTCCACCGGGCGTTGGCAAAACGCATCTGGCGGTGGCGCTGGGCGTGAAAGCGGCGGATGCAGGGCATAGGGTGCTGTTCATGCCGCTGACAGGCTGATAGCGACGCTGATGAAGGCGCGACAGGAAAACCATCTGGAGCGCCAGCTGCAGCAGCTGAGTTATGCGCGCGTGCTGATCCTCGATGAAATCGGCTACCTGCCGATGAACCGTGAGGAGGCAAGCCTGTTCTTCAGGCTGCTGAATCGTCGTTACGAGAAGGCCAGCATCATCCTGACGTCGAACAAGGGGTTCGCGGACTGGGGAGAGATGTTCGGCGACAACGTGCTGGCAACGGCGATCCTGGACAGGTTGCTGCATTACTCAACGACGGTGAATATCAAGAGGGAGAGCTACCGGCTAAGAGAGAAACGGAAGGCAGGCGTACTGAGCAAGAATCTGGCGCCAGAAAGCAACGAGGCATCGCTGGAGAAAAGTGGTCAACCTGGTTGATGAATAGCGGACATTAAAAATGGTGAAAAACGGTCAAAAGATCGTGGCGTTGACAAAGGCCCAGCACCGCACGATAGGCCAGCTCCGGATACGCTTTCGCCTTCAGCATCGCCTCAACGACCCTGCCGGTGAACGGACCGATACTGCGACCCGTTTCCACCTCCACCAGACGTTCCGGCGTCCAGATTCCGTGGCCCCGGTGCTGGGCTGGAGCGGGTTGGTTGAGTGCTTATATTCATGCTCACTGCACGGATGCTGCGCCACGCATTGCCCCCTGTGCCAGCCCTGAACCACCGTCTGCCCGGCCTTCAGCGACAAGCGCTGGCCCGCCAGCTCGTGCGGCACGGAGTACCAGTGGCGCGCATACTCAACGTGGTAGTCAGGCCACACCTTTACCACTTTGTATTCGGTGTATTCATACGGGGACAGCGGAAGCGGTGAGAGTGCCGGCACGTTCAGCTCACGGAAGCGTTCTGCGCGGGTCTGATTGCCATAGCCTTTCATCGGCCGGTTGTTCATCTCCTTCAGCAGCTCGCGCAGGCGGGTATTCAGTGCCCGCAGCATGTAGAAGGTCTCGTGGCGGATGCGCGCGAGCAGCCATCTTTCCACGATGAGCACGCCGTTTTCCGTTTTCGGCTTATTCTTCGGTTTATACGGGCGGGCTGGGATAATCACGGTACCGTAGTGCTCTGCCAACGCCTGGTAACTGTCATTGATAACCGGCTCATAGTGGTCGGCTTTCTTCACCGCACTTTTGAAGTTGTCAGGGATAAGCAGTTTCGGCACGCCACCTAGGAAGGTCAGACAGCGGCTGTTGGCATTGAGCCACGACATCATGTCCTGGCCTTCACAGGCCTCAACGTAGGTGTAATTTGAGGCCCCCATCACGACCACGAAGATGGCCACCCGGCGTATTTCACCGGTATCCGGGTTAACGACGGGCACCGTTGGTCCGCAGAAGTCGATGAAGAGCTTTTCACCGGCGCGGTGCTCCTGGCGCATAGAGAGGCGGCGCGTTTTTTCCACTCCCGGTAGCAGCGACAGAAGTGAGAGTACCCCATCGCCCGCTCACCGGCCTGAACCTTGTACTCCATCCACAGCAGCTGCCGGGTCACGCCGGGCTTTCTCATCTCAGTATCGAAGTAGAGCAGGTCCGGCATGACAAGCTCTGATGCTGATGCGCTTTTAGCCGGGAAGATGCGTTTTTCCAAGGCGTCATGGGTATTGCTTCCGGCAGGGGCCACGGCAGCACGATGGTGCGAAAGCAGGTGAGCACTTCAAAAATGGTGGATGCGCTGATGTTGAGGGTGAGCGCGATACAGCGGTTGGTCAGCTTCTGGTCAAACTTAAGCTGAAGGATCTTAAAACAGGTTTCCATTGAACTCCTAGCTTGCTTCTTTCTGGACAATTTCCATTGTCACCCTGTCCTCAACCGGAGCATGGATCATCGAACTAACCGACTCGCGTCGCCTTTAGCAACAGCTGACCGCCGAACGTTTTATTGCCGAAGAGATGCGCGTCAGCCGTACCGTGGTGCGTGAGGCGATCATCATGCTGGAGGTGGAAGGCTATGTGGAAGTGCGCAAAGGCTCCAGCATTCACGTGATCTCCCAACAGCAGCAAAACCGCGTTAACACCGACAGCACTCTCGAATTTGCCCATTTCGACACGTTCGAACTGTTGCAGGCGCGCCAGTTAGCCAGTTACATTGAAAGCAATATTGCCGAGTTTGCCGCCACGCAGGTGACGCGCTAGGATATTGTGCAGCTGATAGACATTCAGGCGCAGGCACGCAAGGAGGACCGCTTCCGCGACTCCGAGTGGGATATGAAATTTCACGTGCATGATTGCGCTCTCCACCCAGAACAGCGCGCTGGTCGTGATCGTGAAAAAGATGTAGCTGCACCGCCGCTACACCCCTTACTGGCTGAAGCTGCATGAGCATATCGACGACAAATCGATTGAGAGCTGGTGTGAAGATCACGACGACATCCTAAAAGCGCTGATGCGTAAAGACCCTGCCGCCAGCAAGCTGGCGATGTGGTAGCACCTAGAGAACACCAAGCAGATGCATGTTTCATGCCACCACCAATGATTTTGAATTGAACGTCGACCACTACATGTTTGCTGAAAATCCGGTGGTCCACCTCGATACCTCGGTCAACGACGAAAATAGCACTCTTGATCTAGGCTGGCCTAACCCCTTGAGTAAAATACGTTCAATAGTGTCAGCCTGTGTAAAACTCCTTCCTGCCAGCCGATTCCAACAGTAAAATATAGTTAGCCCGGTGTTTCTCCCTGTCTAGGCTAACGTAATTTTGTTACAGTTATCCAGCTTTTTTTACCCTGCTACAGGGTAGCCTAAAGCACATTGACTGACTTCGCTGTTCAGCCGCTCGTTAAATGGCAAAAAGCACCGCTAAAATGGTTAATTAAGTGTGCAAATAGCTGTAAGACGAGCCTACTTTGATGTACAGGACGATTGATGGATATTTTCAAATCTCTGGTGCAGGCGCTGTGGCAAAAAGATTACGCTACCCTAGCTGACCCGACGCTGGTCTGGGCCATCTATTTTGTTCTGTTTATGATCCTGTTTCTCGAAAACGGCCTGCTGCCCGCCGCATTTCTACCCGGCGACAGCTTGCTGATTCTGGTCGGCGTTCTGATTGCCAAAGGCACCATAAGCTTCCCGTTAACCATCTTTATTCTTACCACCGCTGCTACCCTCGGCTGCTGGGTTAGTTATATTCAGGGTCTATGGCTGGGGAATACCGCCACCGTGCAGAAATGGCTGTCGCACCTGCCGGCGCACTACCATCAGCGCGCGCATCAGATGTTTCACCGCCATGGGCTGTCAGCCCTGCTGATTGGTCGTTTTATTGCTTTTGTCCGCACGCTGCTGCCCACAATTGCCGGTCTGTCTGGCCTGAACAATGCGCGCTTCCAATTTTTCAACTGGATGAGCGCCCTGCTATGGGTGCTGATTTTGACCGTGATGGGCTTTGCGCTCGGTAAGACGCCGATTTTTCGCAAATATGAAGATCAGCTGATGTTCTGCCTGATGTTACTGCCGCTGGTACTGCTGGTGTTTGGCTTGTTTGGTTCGCTTTACGTCCTTTGGCGCAAAAAACATTCCAATGAGAAAGGAAACTCATAATGCCTGATTTTATCAAATTGCCCGCACGCTCGCTGCGGCTGCTTCCCTGGCTGGCGGTGATGGCGCTGCTTGGCCTGGCGATGGTATCCGCGCTGTTTCGCAGCGATACCGCCCTGCAAATTCGCGCGTCGCGCCATGGGATCAGCCTTCCCGATGGCTTTTACGTCTACCAGCGCCTGAACGCGCAGGGCATCCATATCAAAAGCATCACGCTGGAGCAGAACTCTCTAGTGATCAAGTTCGACTCGCAGGAGCAAAGCGCCGCCGCCGAGAAGGTGCTGCGTGAACTGCTGCCTTACGGATTTGATATCGCACGGCTGGATAATCAGGGCGCGTCGAACTGGATTAACCGCATCAGCCAGCGCACGCAATCCATCGGCTAAGCCCTCTCGCCCCGCACTCCGGCGGGGCTATCCCTAAGAATACTAATACTCTCTCTTTTTGAGCTTTTTCCGTTTTCTGTCTATGCTTTAGAAGCTGTAAGTAGCGACATCCCTGTTTCAGGAACACGATATCTGCGCAAAGAAAGGTTACGACCACTATGAAATATCGCATTATTTTTGGCGCAAGCCTGCTGGCTCTGGCGACCTTTAGCTAGGCGGTTTCTCTGTGCGAGCAGAAAGAGCAATCTATCCAGCATGAAATCGACCTTGCGCAGAAGCATGATAAGCAGCGCCGGGTCACTAGGCTGGAACGTGCACTGACGGAAACTCGCACTACCTGTAGCGATGCCTGCCTGAGAGATGCACGTCAGGAAAAGATTAATCAGCACCAGCGAAAAGTGGCCGAGCACGAGCGGGAATTGAAACAGGTAGCGGACGGTGATAACTAGGAAAAGATCGCCAAGCGTGAAAAGAAACTGGCCGAAGCCCAACATAAACTGAAGGAAGTGCAGGCTGCCCCCCTATTAAGGCCCTGTCAACGCCACTATAATATTATTAAAGGAGTTTTCCATGCCTAAAGATACCACCTCAGAACATCTGCGCGCCGAGCTGAAAAACCTGGCTGATACGCTGGAAGAATTGCTTAGCACCTCAACCGAAAAATCCAAAACCGAGTTGGATAAGCTGCGCAGTAAAGCCCAGAGCGCGCTGAAAGATACCCGCTCCTGTTTGGATGACTCTGGCGACCGCATCGCGCAGACCACGCGTGAAGCAGCCGAGCGCACCGACATCTACGTGCGCGACAACCCATGGACCAGCGTGGGTGTCGGTGCTGCTGTCGGTGTGGTTCTGGGCGTGTTGCTGACCCGTCGTTAATATGGCTGATAACCGTCAAAGCCAGGGCCTCGGCAAAGGGGTCATTAACATCGGGCAGCGCATAGTCACCACTCTGGTCGGCATGGTTGAAACCCGTATCCGTCTGGCGGTGGTTGAGCTGGAAGCCGAAAAAGCCAACCTGATTCAGATACTGTTGATGATTGGCCTGACTATGCTGTTTACCGCGTTTGGTCTGATGAGCCTGATGGTGCTGATTATCTGGGCGGTGGATGCACAATACCGACTGATGGTAATTGCCATTACCACCGGCGTGCTGTTCGCCATGGCCTTGATATTCGGCCTGTGGACGCTGGCGAAATCGCTGCGCTCTACCCTGCTCAGCGCCACTCGCAAGGAACTGTCGGAAGACCGCAAGCTGCTGGAGGATGAGTAATCAGTCGTGAACGTGAAGTCCGAAAGGCGGCGCTGCTGAAGGAGATCCAGCAGCAGCGCTTGGATCTGAGCGCCGGGCGTAAAGCTTGGCTCGTAGAGACCGAGCGTTACGACCACGGCTGGCTGGCTATCCTCAGCGCGAAGCGCTATCTGGCGCTCGGCAGTGATCTGATGGCCATCTGGTCGGCGCGCAACCCGCGCAAATTCGGCCGCTCGGCACGACGTGGCTTGGGCCTGTGGAGTACCTGGCGCGTCGTGCGTAATATCTGCCCCGCCGTTGATTGACCTGCTTTTACAGCCGCGCTTAACCGGCGGCTGCACCTCACCAGTTTTCTTGAATAACTTCGATAGATTATCTGTAAGCATCACATGCGGACCGTATTGACGCTTATGCAGATGTGAAATCGGTTTTCCACAGCAGCAAATCGCGGACCCGGTTCACTGGTCAGTCCTGGATATGTCCTAGGACTGTAGTGGTCAACTAATACTGGCCACAGCATTAGACTGTAAGTAGTACAGCCGCTCAGATTCGTTGGGCGTCAGACTGCCGTTATACCAGTGGGGCCTGATAGCGCTGTAATATCCCGTTATATAGCGGATTATCGCGCCCTGGGCTTCGCTGAAGCTGTTATAGCCCTTCGTCGGCACCCATTCGGTCTTCAGGCTCCGGAAGAACCGCTCCATAGGGGCGTTATCCCAGCAGTTTCCCCGTCGACTCATACTCTGCTTTATCCTACAGCGCCACAGCGCCTGCCGATATCTACGGCTGGTATAGGGGCTGCCCTGGTC
>NZ_MAYS01000173.1 GCF_001756855.1 Candidatus Erwinia dacicola
GAGAAAAAGCGATGGTTGCGGATGCCTGAGCCGGATTAGTGTGCCTGAAAAATGGCTTTCCGATTAAAAACATGACAAAAACTGCATTTTCATACTTAAACCTATGCACGAGCCCCGCATCAAAGGGATAGTTCGTTCTGACATTCATGGTTGGGCGCTCTCAGAAGAGGCGATTCAATCTCCTAACCATCAAGCTTTCCCAACGGGAAATTCTGATCCAGTAAGCACGGTTTTGGTCTTTTCTCCATCTTGCTGGCCCGGTTATTAGCATCAACAGCTTTGTAATAACGCTTGCTTCGATTACGCTGAACTTCACGTAAGATCGTCGAAGGACTACGATTCAGCGTAGTAGCTATCGCACGAATGCTCATTTTGGCTGACAAACCGGCTCGTATTTCCTCACGCTCAGACAGCGTCAGGTGAGCTACAGCCCGCTTGCGCTCATTGGGTTTTATGCCGCCAGTATCTCTTAACATGGTGAAGATTGTTCCTAGTTTCGAACCCAAAATATTAGCTATTTCACTGAAGCTTGTTCCGTTCTTCCACAGTTCAAAAACAGATGATTTTTCCTTTGCTGTAAATGTCCGTCTCATTCAAAAACCCTCCGCAATCCCATGTTTTCACATGACTGTTGCGTTGACCAATTGAATCTACACCCGCAGGGGTTTTACCTTGTCGCTCCAGCCTGAGTTTATTGACCCAGCGAGTCAGAACGGAATCACTGACATTAACCGCTTCGGCAGCCTTAACGAATGTGTAGTGTTATTGAGGTGAGCATATCACCTCCGATCGGGTGGCCAGTATCAGTGTGCCACTACACTTAGTGGTTCCATAACGCCGGACTAACCTTTATTATCCCCAGCAATTGTTTCCGCCATTGAAGGACGGATGTCATGTATCAACCTGTCGCCTTATTTATCGGCCTGCGCTATATGCGCGGGCGCGCCTCAGACCGCTTCGGCCGGTTTGTCTCTTGGCTATCTGCCATTGGCATTACGCTGGGCGTGATGGCGCTGGTTACCGTGCTTTCCGTGATGAACGGGCTTGAGCACGAACTGGAAAAAAACACCCTCGGCCTGATGCCGCAGGCGTTAATCACCAGCGACACCGGCTCCATCAACCCGCAGCAGATCCCAGCCAGCAGCCTACATCTCTCCGGCGTCAGCCGCATTAAGCCGCTTTCCACCGGGGAAGTGGTGATGCAGAGCGCCGCCAGCGTGGGCATTGGCGTAATGCTGGGAATTAACCCCGATGAGCCAGACCCGCTGGCACCATATCTCTACAAAGTGCGTCAGCTGCAGCTGCAGCCGGGCCAGTACAATACGATTGTCGGTGCGCAGCTGGCACATCAGCTGGGCGTGCAGCGCGGCGATAAAATCCGCCTGATGGTGCCGTCTGCCACCCAGTTCACCCCGATGGGTCGTATTCCCAGCCAGCGTCTGTTTACCGTGATCGGCACCTTTGCCGCTAACAGTGATGTCGATGTCTACCAGATTTTGGTCAACCAGCAGGATGCATCGCGCCTGATGCGTTACCCGGCAGGCAATATCACTGGCTGGCGTCTGTGGCTGGATAAACCGCTGCAGGTTGACGTCATCAGCCAGCAGCCGCTGGCGAAAGGGCTGGTGTGGAAAGACTGGCGCAAGCGCAAGGGCGAACTGTTCCAAGCAGTGAAGATGGAGAAAAATATGATGGGGCTGCTGCTCAGCGTGATCGTCGCCGTGGCCGCCTTTAACATCGTTACCTCGCTTGGCCTGATGATTATGGAGAAGCAGGGTGAAATGGCTATCCTGCAAACCCAGGGGCTGACGCGCCGCCAAATTGTTGCCGTGTTTATGGTGCAGGGTGCCACCGCCGGGGTGGTGGGGGCGGTGCTCGGCGCGGTGCTGGGCGTACTGCTAGCCAGCCAGCTGAATAATTTAATGCCAGTCATCGGTGCCTTCCTTGATGGCGCCGCGCTTCCGGTCGATATTTCTCTGACACAGGTTGCCACCATCACCGTCACGGCGATTGTGGTGGCGCTGCTGTCCACGCTTTACCCTTCTTGGCGCGCGGCCGCCGTTCAACCCGCTGAGGCTTTACGTTATGAGTAACAACATCCTGTTGCAGTGCGACAACTTGTGTAAACGCTATCAGGAAGGCAGCGTGCAGACCGATGTCCTGCGCAACGTATCCTTCAGTGTGAAGCCGGGTGAAATCATGGCGATTGTCGGCAGCTCCGGCTCCGGTAAAAGCACCCTGCTGCACCTGCTGGGCGGGCTGGACACCCCGACCTCCGGTGAGGTGGTGTTTGACGGTAAATCGCTGAACGCCATGTCCTCAGCGGCGAAGGCCGAGCTGCGCAACCGCGAACTCGGCTTTATCTACCAGTTCCACCACCTGCTGCCGGACTTCAGCGCGTTGGAAAACGTTGCGATGCCGCTGTTGATCGGCAAAACGGCGAAGGTCGGGGCGCAGGCTAAGGCGCTGGCGATGCTAAAAGCGGTTGACCTGGATCACCGTGCCGTGCACCGCCCGGCAGAGCTTTCCGGCGGCGAGCGTCAGCGCGTGGCGATCGCCCGTGCGCTTGTCAACAGCCCTCGTCTGGTAATGGCGGATGAACCGACCGGTAACCTCGATGCGCACAATGCCAATGCCATTTTTGACCTGCTGGGTGAGCTGAACCAGACCCAGGGCACCGCTTTCTTGGTGGTGACGCACGACCTGAACCTGGCTAAACGCATACAGCGCCAGATGGAGATGCGCGACGGCATTCTGAGCGACCAGCTGCAGCTGGCAGGTAGCCTCTGATGGCTGGCTCTCTCTCTTTACTGCTCGGCCTGCGCTTTAGCCGCGGCCGTCGGCGCGGGGGCATGGTTTCGCTGATCTCGGTGATCTCCACCGTTGGTATCGCGCTCGGTGTAGCGGTACTGATCGTCGGGCTGAGCGCGATGAACGGCTTCGAGCGCGAGCTGAATAACCGTATTCTGGCGGTGGTGCCGCACGGCAAGATTGAACCGCAGGATCAGCCGTTTGTCGGCTGGCAGGCGATGTTGCCGAAGATCCGCCAGGTGCCTTGCGTGGCCGCCGCCGCACCCTATATCAATTTTACCAGTCTAATCGAGAGAGGCAGCAAGCTAGAAGCGGTGCAGGTGAAGGGCGTTGACCCGCAGCAGGAGAGCCAGCTCAGCGCGCTGCCTTCCTACGTGCAGAATAATGCCTGGGCCAGCTTCGCCGCGGGCAAGCAGCAGATCCTGCTGGGTCAGGGCGTTGCCGACAGCCTGAAAGTGAAGCAGGGCGACTGGCTGACGATCATGATCCCCAACAGCGACGCCGGGCATAAGCTGCTGCAGCCGAAGCGGGTGCGCCTGCAGGTGGCGGGTATCCTCAAGCTGAGCGGCATGCTCGACCACAGTCTGGCGCTGGTGCCGCTGGCCGATGCGCAGCAGCTGCTAAGCATGGGCGACAGTGTTACCGGGATTGCCCTGAAGGCCACCGATCCCTTTAGCGCGATGAGCGTGGTGCGGGCGGCGGGCGAAGTGACGCACGCTACCGTCTATATCCGCAGCTGGATTGGCACCTACGGCTATATGTACCGCGACATTCAGATGATCCGCGCTATTATGTATCTGGCGATGGTGCTGGTGATCGGCGTGGCCTGCTTCAATATTGTCTCCACGCTGGTGATGGCAGTGAAAGATAAGAGCAGCGACATTGCCGTGCTGCGCACCTTGGGGGCAAAAGATGGGTTAATCCGCGAGATCTTTGTCTGGTACGGCCTGCTGACCGGGCTGGTGGGCAGCGTCAGCGGGGTAGTGGTTGGCGTGTTGACCGCCCTCAATCTGACACCGATCATTCATGCGATTGAAGCGCTGACTGGCTATCATTTCCTTTCGGGGGATATCTACTTTATCGACTTCTTGCCTTCCAAGCTGCACTGGGGCGACGTCGGCATTGTGCTGGTGACTGCTCTGCTGCTGAGCCTGATCGCTAGCTGGTATCCGGCACGCCGCGCCAGCCTCATCGATCCGGCTCGCGTGCTAATGCTAAGTGGTCAATAAGCAACAGAGGCAGCGGTCAATCATCGCGGGGGCAGCATGTATTACGGCTTTGATATTGGCGGCAGCAAAATCGCCCTTGGGGTGTATGACACTCAGCGCCAGCTGGTCTGGCAGCACCGCGTTGTACACTGCAGGATGATTATCCGTAGCTGCTGGCGGTGCTGGAGCAGTTAACCCGGCAGCCATGAGCGGGTCAGTCCCGGCACCCTGCCGGGCCTGGGCCACATCCGCGATGAGCCCCAGTGGCGGCGTTACCTGAAGGCACAGTATGGCCGGCACTGGAAGGTACACTTCGCGAAGAAGACCCGGGGAGCCTGGCACAGCGTTAAATACCTCGGACGCTAGCTGAAACGACCGCCGGTGTCGGCTTCACGGCTGCGACACTACGCCGGCGGCGCGGTGGTCCACCACTACCTCGATCACCGCACGGGAAAGCATAAGCGCCAGACGCTGAGCCAGGAA
>NZ_MAYS01000174.1 GCF_001756855.1 Candidatus Erwinia dacicola
TTGCAGAGGCGCAGTATAGGCAATTTCTGGAGACTAGCAAGGGCAAATCGCAAAAAACTTTTCAAACGCTCACTTTCTAGGTAAAACACCCTTTAAAGCCCGTTTTTTTTACCGCTTTAATAAACAAAAATGGGCCAAAGGCCCATTTTTGTTTATTACCGTTATTACTGATGTGCGACGATGACATCGTTTTCCACATCCATTTGGATGATTTTGCCCGGTACTAACGCCCCGGATAAAATCTGCTGCGCCAGCGGATTCTCTATTTGATGCTGAATCGCACGTTTCAGCGGCCTTGCCCCGTAAACCGGGTCGTAACCATTCTCCACCAGTTTCTGCAATGCTGTTTCTGAGATATGTAGTTCATAACCGCGCTCTTCAAGGCGCTGATACAGACGCGTCAGCTGAATACGTGCAATAGAAGCAATATGCTGCTCGCCCAGCGGGTGGAAGACCATCAGCTCATCAATACGATTGATGAACTCAGGACGGAAGCTTTGGCTGACAACAGCCATCACCATCTCTTTCATAGCATCGTAACTCAGCGCGCCGAAACGCTCCTGAATCAGGTCGGAACCGAGGTTCGAAGTCATGATCACAACGGTGTTGCGGAAATCGACCGTTCTACCCTGACCATCCGTCAGGCGACCATCATCCAGTACCTGCAGCAGAATGTTGAACACATCCGGATGCGCCTTCTCGACTTCGTCCAGCAGGATAACAGAATATGGACGACGGCGAACCGCTTCTGTCAGGTAGCCCCCCGCTTCATATCCGACATAGCCAGGAGGAGCACCTACCAGACGCGACACCGAGTGTTTTTCCATAAACTCTGACATATCAATGCGAACCATGGCATCGTCACTGTCGAACATAAAGTTCGCCAGCGCTTTGCATAACTCGGTTTTACCCACCCCGGTTGGACCAAGGAACAGGAATGAACCGATCGGGCGGTTAGGATCGGCCAGACCTGCACGACTGCGGCGAATGGCATTTGAAACTGCTTCAACCGCTTCGTTCTGACCAATCACGCGAGTATGCAGCTGCTGCTCCATACGCAGCATCTTATCGCGCTCACCTTCCATCATGCGGTCCACTGGGATCCCAGTCCAGCGAGCCAGTACGTCGGCAATTTCGACGTCGGTCACGCGGTTACGCAACAGGCGCATGGTTTTGCCTTCAGACTGAGTGGCGCTCTCCAGCTGTTTTTCCAACTCTGGAATTTTACCGTACTGCAGCTCTGACATCTGGGCCAGATCGCCCTGGCGCCGCGCCTGCTCCATCGCCAGCTTGGCATTTTCCAGCTCTGTCTTGATATGCTGAGTACCGGAGAGTGAGGCTTTTTCCGCCTTCCACTCTTCTTCCAGCGCTGAATACTCGTGCTCTTTCTGGCTCAGCTCAGCTTCCAGCATATCCAGACGCTTGATGCTGGCATCGTCAGACTCTTTCTTCAGCGCCTGCTGCTCCAGCTTGAGCTGGATAATCCGGCGTTCCAGACGGTCCAGTGATTCCGGCTTCGAGTCAATCTGCATACGGATGCTTGAAGCCGCTTCATCGATCAGGTCGATGGCTTTGTCTGGCAGCTGTCGGTCAGCAATATAGCGATGCACTAAGGTCGCGGCCGCCACAATCGCTGGATCGGTGATCTGCACATGGTGATGCAGCTCATAGCGCTCTTTCAGCCCGCGCAGAATAGCGATCGTGTCTTCCACGCTCGGTTCGGCAACAAACACTTTCTGGAATCGACGCTCCAGCGCGGCATCCTTCTCTATGTACTGACGATACTCATCCAGCGTAGTGGCACCCACGCAGTGCAGCTCACCGCGCGCCAGTGCCGGTTTCAGCATATTACCGGCATCCATTGCGCCATCGGCTTTACCCGCGCCGACCATGGTATGCAGCTCGTCAATAAACAGAATGACGTTACCTTCCTGTTTTGAAAGGTCGCTCAATACCGCTTTCAGGCGCTCTTCGAACTCACCACGGTACTTCGCCCCGGCAATCAATGCCCCCATATCCAGTGACAGGACGCGGCGACCTTTCAGCCCTTCCGGCACTTCACCATTGATAATGCGCTGCGCTAGCCCTTCCACGATCGCCGTTTTACCCACACCTGGCTCGCCGATCAGCACCGGGTTATTTTTGGTACGGCGCTGCAGAACCTGAATCGTACGGCGGATCTCTTCGTCACGGCCGATGACCGGGTCAAGTTTGCCCAACTCAGCACGCTCGGTCAGATCGATGGTGTATTTCTTTAATACTTGGCGCTGATCTTCAGCGCCCTGGTCGTTCACGCTATCGCCTCTACGCATCTGGTCTATGGCTTTTGTTAGCTTATCGCTGGTTGCTCCGGCTGATTTCAATAAATCAGCCAGCGAACCACGCGAGTCGAGCGCCGCCAGAACGAATAATTCTGAAGAGATAAAATTGTCGCCGCGCTCCTGCGCCAGCTTGTCGCACAAATTAAGTACCCGCACCAAGTCGGCAGAAGGCTGAACATCACCATAGGTCCCTTCCACCTGCGGCAGACGGCTGAGCGCCTGTTCAATTGCGTTACGCAGGGACGAAACGTCCACGCTGGCTGAAGTCAGTAAAGAGCGAACGGATCCCCCTTCCTGAGTGAACAGTGCACTCATCAGATGCAGAGGTTCAATGAATTGGTTACCGTGGCCAAGAGCTAGTGACTGAGCGTCGGCAAGTGCCAGTTGGAATTTGTTAGTAAGACGATCCAGATGCATAATTTCCCCCTATCAGGTCAAGTTGCTACTGGAGATTAAATGAGGTCATCCTTCAAATTTTTCAAGGTTAATGACCTGACATTCTGGAGAAAAAAACATCAATCCGGACAGTCCTATCTCGCTAGGTTATATCAGCCAGATTAAACTTACCATATGGTCGGTGACGCCATCACGTCGGAAGGAGAGAAATTGCTCAGCCTGAGTATGGGTACATTGCCCGCCGCCCCAGACCTAGCGCAAACCGCAGCCTTGTAGCCGCTGTTTTGCCAGCAACCATAAATCCGCATAAAACTTTGGCTATTTGCATTCTGAGGTAGGATCGCAAATTTAGTCAAGAACTGAATTCCATCCCCCTTTTGTGCAAAATCTGGTTGAAATTCGCAGATTGACTACAGTACCGTTCTGTGCAAAAGGTGGTTGAAGTCCAGAATGAACGAATTTACGGGATCGGCAGCTTCACAGGCTGACTTTAATTTGGAAAAACGCGGAAGACCTGTGGGGGGACTTCAAGCATACGGACTTTGGCAAGATCATTTTGCCGTTTACCTTGCTGCGCCGCCTAGGTAGAGTCTTAGGACGTGGTGTAAATTTGGAAGGATGGTGAGAGCCATTGGCTTATCCGGTAAGGTAATGGTTAATTAGACAATTATCTCAGAAGGAGTCAACCGATGGCCGACAACAGCATGACATTCAGCAACACCCTGATGCAACTCGGCGGCGAGGACTTTCTGCGTGAACTCACCGAATTTATGCTCAACCGCATCATGGAGGCCGATGTCACTCAGCGCATCAACGCAGAGCCTCATGAGCGCAGTGACGAGCGGGAGACCTACCGTAACGGCTACCGTGA
>NZ_MAYS01000175.1 GCF_001756855.1 Candidatus Erwinia dacicola
TTCATGCGTAACGTGCTGGGGCGAGTCAGCAGAGCCAGCCAGTCGGTTGTCCGTGCCGCGTTGCAACAGGTGTTCGTGCAGACGGAGGAACAAAACGCCCATGCCACCTGGCGCGAGGTCGCGGCCCAGCTGGAAAAGAACTTCCCGGCAGTCACAGAGATGATGGACGAAGCGGAGGCGGAGGGGCTGGCGTACTTCGGGTTCCCGGGAGCGCACCGGGTGAAAATCCACTCCACGAACACGCTGGAGCGCCTGAATAAAGAGGTGAAGCGGCGTTCCCACGTGGTGGGTATTTTTCCCAACGAAGAGAGCATAACCCGGCTTCTGGGTGCGGTGCTGACGGAGCAGAACGAAGAATGGCTGTTGCAGAACCGCTACCTGCCGCAGCACAGCATGGCGGAGATAGAGCAGACCGCTGAAAACGATGTGATCGAGGCGCTGCCACTCAGCGCTTAACAGACATATTACCGGACCGGAAGGCCGGATCTGAATTTACACCACCTTGACGGACTCGACCCCACTTCCCGCATGAAATCCTGAAGTCAGCGAACAGTCTCTATCTGATGCAGCAGGTCAGCCATGAGGATCTTCCATTGCTGACTGAACATTTTGACGTGCCGGCACATACCGCACAGACGTTCCGCCATATTGGCTCCGGTGCTTCCCCAGACGGCAGTGGTACGCACTTTCTGGCGTGCTTCCGCCTGAAAACCGGCAGAGTAGTGCAGATCCTAAAAAATACTCTCGGCCCCAAGGAATTGTGGGCGCTCAACTCAACCCCGAAAGATGCCGCATTACGCGACCAGCTGTATGACCTGCTCGACGGTCGCTAAGGCCAGAGCTATCCTGGCTGAAGCCTTTCCGACCGGCAGCGCCGTCAACCTCATTGACCTGCGCCAGAAAGAAGCGCGAGAAACCGATCACGGCAACGTAATTAACCGACTGGCCAGCGAACTCATTGCCGCACGCGGCCTGCAAATCTGATTAAGGCGAACCCATGAAGAAACGACTCCTGGCTGTCACCATCGGCGGCCTGCTACTGTCCCCGTTTTATAGTTCAGCTTATACCGTCAATGTTAATAGCAGCATATCGATCACAACTGAGGTGGTTCCGCAGTTAAGTACAGCGAACGCAACCCTCGGAAGCATACTCTCCACCAACCAGCAGATTGGCGGCACCATCAGTTCCGGCAACGACAAGATTGCGGCCATGATCCAACAATCAACGGAGAACATGCAGCAATACGCCACCTATGCGCAGCAGGTGCAAAACCTGGAGCAGGCCAGGCGCAGCTACACCGTGCCGGACAGCATCTGCAGTGAGTCTGCCTCCGGGCAGGCCTCGCAGGTAGCCCGTCAGTCGGCTGCAAAACAGTCAGCGCTTTCCAGTGGTGGCGGTGTTCGGAACAGCGCCATCAAAAAGGCCCTGTCTTCTAAACCCGACGTCCCTGAAAAGGGGCTTTTTGCCACAGCAGAAATCCACCGAAACTACTGCACAAAGGAAGATGCGGATGCCTGGGGTGACCTCTGCAGCGGGGAATCGGCGTTACCGGGCGGAGATAAGGAAGTCCGCTCGCTACTGGCTGGCGCCGGGCCAGAAGATAAAGCCCCTGAGCTGACCTTCACCCAGGAACAGACCGATGCGGCGATGATGTACCTTAAAAACTCAGTCCGCCGTAGCCCCGGCCGGGCGCTGAAAAAGGGCGAAGTGAAAACAGACAGCGGTCGTCAGTACATCGGGATGATGACAGAGCATGACGCCATACAAAGCGCAGCTGAGCAACCTCAGCTGGCGATGGTCGCTGCCAGTCAGCCTAATGAAGCCACGAAAGACGTTCTGGCCGAAACACTCCAGACGCCATCGAGCAGGGCCTGGTCTGATGAGAATGCCTCAGCCGAAGCAAAGCGCACCGGCATGATGTCATTGCGTGAATTTGAGTCCTTCGAAGTCAATCGCCGGTACGCCAATACCGATTACCAGACCGACCTGCAGGCTATGGATGGCGACAACCTTTTGCGTGAGTCCATCCGAATCCAGAGCCTTCAGACCGCCATACTTTTAGGCATCAAGCAGCAGCTGCAGGAGAACGCCATTATCTCTGGCCAGCAGCTGAGTCTTGAGGGTGCCCAGTACTACGAACCTCGCCTGGCGCAGAAACTGCAGCAGGCCGCCGCCGGAGCTACACGCCAATGAAGAAAATAGGAAAGAAAGCCTGGTTTGCCGCCAATCTGGTTCTCCCGCTCTGGGAGGCCGGTCGCATGGTAAATGCCGCACGGTATGCGGCTGAGAAAAATGCGGAGCGGTTCCGCCGTCTGTGGCCTGAAGCTGCACAGAGAGAAAAAGAAATTCTCAGTTTTGATGAAGCCGTAGCCACCAGTGGTCACAGCCGGGAAGCACTGATGCGCCGTTTCTTGCTGGCTAAACGGATCTGGCTGGCCATGTTCGTCGTGGCCGCAAGCATCGTCATTTTGCTACCGGTGGGAACACTCCTTACAGCCCCTCCGGGTTCCGGGGTGCTGCTGATGCGTATGTTCAGCCTGATGTTCATGGTTTCCGCTTTCGCCGGCATGCTGTTTGTGTGTGCCATGAAAAACCAGTTTCACCTCTGGTAACTTCTCAGCCAGGAACTGGGATCGTTTACTCAGTGGCGGGCAACCGGCACCTGGCTTAAAGAGCTCTTCAGCTGGCGTGCCCCTTTCTGACCCTTTCCCTCTGCCATCCTTCGGATGCGCATTCTGTTCGTTACGGAAACCATTATGAAAAGACTGCTACTGTTACTGGCCGCCTTCGCGCTGGTCGGTCTGTCGTTGCCGGCATTTGCAGACAATATCAACTACGACACGATTAGCGGTGCGGCCACACGGTCCACCGACCTCTCTCGCCAGCTGCTTATCATGGTTTATGGCGATGTGGTGAATAACCCACTGCAGCCACGGGACGAAGCAGGAGGAAGCACTGACGCTGAGCGGTGATGAATTTATGGCGCGTTTTTCCTGGCACGTGCCGGAGAAACGGTTCCGAAACTGCTGGCCTGTCATGAGAAACTGGCGCAGATGAAAATTTGCGGTTAGGAACGGATGCAGGGATGATCCGTCCGGAAGGCAGAAAATACTTAAAAAATGGGGCTGTCCTAGATAAGGTTTAAATTTTACGTTTAACTATCTGTTTTAAAATAGTTAATT
>NZ_MAYS01000176.1 GCF_001756855.1 Candidatus Erwinia dacicola
AAGGGATAGTTCGTTCTGACATTCATGGTTGGGCGCTCTCAGAAGAGGCGATTCAATCTCCTAACCATGAACAAAAAATATCAGGCGCTATGCGCAAAGGCAACAGGGCGTAACGGCGTATCGCCGTGATACAGGCGTGCGTGCTGCAGACCGACGAACAGGCTCTCACCGCGGATCGGTGTTACCTGGTCCCCTTCCATGACCACGGTAATGGGCTCACCGCTCCACTCTGCGGGCTGAACCACCAGCTGCCAGTAATGCCCACGCGGGCTAACTTCCAGAATCTGCACCAGCAGCGGCGTTTCCAAGCTGCTCTGGCGGCTGACGTTAATATCCCACGGGCGCAGGAACAGCTCAACCGCTCCCTGATACGCAGGTGCGTAGCCCAACGGCCAGTGATGGGCACCGACGTGGAACTGGGAGCCATGCACTTCGCCGTCGAAGCGGTTCACTTCACCGAGGAACTCCAGCACAAAACGGGTGGCCGGATCGCGCCAGACGTCATCCGGCGTGCCCACCTGCTCAATGTTGCCTTGGCTCATCACCACCACGCGGTCAGCGACTTCCATCGCTTCTTCCTGGTCATGCGTCACGAAGACGCTGGTGAACTTGAGCTCTTCATGCAGCTGACGCAGCCAGCGGCGCAGCTCTTTACGCACTTGCGCATCCAGCGCGCCGAATGGCTCATCCAGCAGCAGGATCTGTGGCTCAACGGCCAGCGCACGCGCCAGCGCCACACGCTGCTTCTGCCCACCGGACAGCTGTGCCGGATAGCGGCTGGCAAGATGCCCCAGCTGTACCATTTCCAGCAAGCGGGTAACCTTCTGCTTAATTTCTGCTGCTGACGGGCGTTCGCGGCGTGGTAGCACCGACAGGCCAAAGGCGATATTGTCGAACACCGTCATATGGCGGAACAGCGCGTAGTGCTGGAACACAAAGCCAACCTGACGATCGCGGGCATGCACGCGACTGACATCCTTCCCGTGGAAACTCAGGCACCCGCTGTTCTGGTTTTCAAGCCCGGCAATAATACGCAGCAGCGTGGTTTTGCCGGAGCCAGATGGCCCCAGCAGCGCCACCATTTGCCCGGAAGGGATATCTAGGGAAATACCGTTCAGGACTTTCGTCTTGCCGAAAAATTTATTGATGTTACCGATCTCAATGCTCATGGTTCCCCTCCCATTGCAAGCGCTTCTGATGGCTCTCTAACCGCCACTGCAGCGCGCTTTTCAGAAACAGCGTCACTATCGCCATCAGAGTCAGCAGGCCCGCGGCGGTAAACGCGCCGACGCTGTTGTAGTCCTGATGCAGTAATTCAACCTGTAATGACAGTGTGTAGGTCTCGCCGCGAATCGATCCCGATACCACCGAGACCGCACCAAACTCACCTATCGCACGGGCATTAGTTAACACCACTCCGTACAGCAGCACCCAACGGATATTGGGCAGCGTCACGCGCCAGAACATTTTCCAGCCGGATGCTCCCAGCAGCACCGCCGCTTCGTCTTCGTGCGCGCCTTGGCTCAGCATCACCGGCACCAGTTCACGCACCACAAACGGACAGGTGACAAAAATGGTAACCATTGCCATGCCCTGCCAAGAGAACATCAGCTGGATATTGTGTGCATCCAGCCAGCCGCCTGCCGGGCCATTCACGCCCCAGAATAGCAGATACATCAGCCCTGCCACCACCGGCGACACGGCGAAAGGAATATCAAACAGAGTCAGCAGCAGCTGGCGACCGAGGAAGGTAAAACGCGTCACCAGCCAAGCCAGCAGCGTACCAAACACCAAGTTAACCGGCACCGCAATCAGCGCAATCAGCACGGTCAGCCAGATCGAGTGCAGCATATCGGCATCGCCAAGATTGCTCAGCGTGGCCATCAGCTCCTCAGAAAATGCGGTAGTGAAAATAGCCACTAAAGGCACCACCAGTAACAGCAGGGAGATCAGTATACCTAGGCCAATCAGGATCAACTTACCCCAGTGGAAGCGGCTGCGATCTGCCCCTTTAAAATCGGTAACGTCTGCCATTAGTGACCTCCAATACGACGACCAAAGCGGCTCTGCAGGATGTTAATCGCAAACAGCAGCAGCAGAGAGGCGGCGAGGATCACCGAGGCAATCGCGCTGGCTGCCGGATAGTCGAACTCCTGCAAGCGCACAAAAATCATCAGCGAGGTCACTTCAGTTTTCCACGCGATATTACCGGCAATGAAGATCACTGCGCCAAACTCGCCAAGGCTGCGGGTAAACGACAGCGCGGTTCCGGCCAGCAGCGCCGGGCTAACTTCCGGCAGCACCACGCGACGAAAGCTCTGCCACGGCGTCGCGCCTAAGGTTTCTGCCGCTTCTTCATACTCCGGTCCTAACTCTTCCAGCACCGGCTGCACGGTACGCACCACAAACGGGATGCTGGTAAACGCCATCGCCACGGCAATACCGAGCCAAGTGTAAGAGACTTTAATATCGAACTGCGCCAGCAACTGACCGTACCAGCCGTTGACCGAGAACAGCCCGGCCAGCGTCAAACCCGCTACGGCGGTCGGCAACGCAAACGGCAGGTCCATCAGGCCATCCAGCATGGCTCGGCCCGGGAAGCGGTAGCGCGTCAGGATCCATGCCATCAGCATGCCAAACAGCGCGTTAAAGAGGGATGCCACACCGGCGGCCAGCAGGGTCACTTCATACGCCGCAACCACCTGTGGGTTGGTGATCACTTTCCAGTACTGCGCCAGCGTCATCTGCGACAGCTGCATTAGCAGCGCGCTGATCGGCAACAGCAGGATCAGACAAGTGAAAAACAGGCTGCTGCCAAGGCTGATACCAAACCCGGGCAGGACGCGCTTACTACTGGTTGCAAACATCTCTAACGTCCCGCCGCTAACAGCTTATCCAGCTCGCCACCGCTGACGAAATGGGTTTCCATCACCCGATCCCAGCTTCCAAACGCATCCTCAACCTTAAACTGGTTGGTCTGCGGGAAGCGATCTTTCTGCTCAGCCATCAGCTGCGGATTATTCACCCGGTAGTAAAACTGGGGAATTATCTGCTGTGCCTTCGGCGTGTAGAGATAGTTGAGATAGTCTTTAGCCGCATCCTCAGTTTTATTGTGCGCAACGTTTTTATCGATCCACTCCACCGGGAACTCCGCCAGAATATTGGTTTTCGGTACGATTACTTCATAATCGTCTTTCGCGTACTGATTGCGAATCGTGTTCACCTCCGACTCAAAGCTGATCAGTACATCGCCCAGCCCGCGCTCCACGAAGGTTGTGGTGGCCCCGCGTTCGCCGGTATCAAACACTTCGACGTTCTTCAGGAACTGGGGCATCGATTTTTCGGTTTTGGCTTTATCATGGTCATCGGCCCGATCGAAAGCGCCCCACGCGGCTAGATAGGCATAGTGCACGTTACCGGAAATTTTCGGATTCAGGAAAATTAGCTTCACATCGTCAATCACTAGGTCGTTCCAGTCGTGGATGTTCTTCGGGTTACCCTTGCGCACCAGAAATGCCATGATGGAGTAAAACGGCGAGCTGTTATTCGGCAGGCGCTGCTTCCAGTCGGCCGGGATCAAGTTGCCTTTGTCATGCAGGATCTGCACGTCCGTAGTCTGATTGTAGGTCACCACGTCCGCCTTCAGCCCCTGGAGGATTGCCAGCGCCTGCTTGGAGGAACGGGCATGGGACTGTTTGATGGTCAGGGTGTCGCCCGGATGCTGCTGCGCCCACTGCTGCTCAAACGGTGCATTCAGGGCGGTAAACAGCTCACGTGAAACATCATACGAACTGTTGAGAAGTTCTGTGGCCTGAACGCCTGTTGCCAGCAGTATAGAAAGTGCGGTAGCGCTCACTAATTTTTTAACCGTCGGTAACGTCATATTGCAGCCTGAAAATTGCCCGATAGGCAGGCCATAAAGAGCGTTCAGTCTATTTATAACCCGGGTGAAAGCTGTAGCGGTTTTATATACTGTTTGGTGCTTTGCAAGTAGAAAACGCTATAAGGGTGTGGAATTTGTTATGCGGGGAATGGGATTTGTGGTGGGTCGCCCGACAAAAAGGTCTCTTTGACGGCATGTGCATTCTGCAATACGGGCCGACCGGAAAAATGGTCGCCCTCTACAACGCCCGCCAACATGTAGGGATAGACCTTCTTTTTCGGTCGACCCGGTCCAGGGTTACAACGCCGCTAACTGCTCCAGCGACGGCGCGTAGTAGTAGCTGCCGCTTACCGGCTTGGTGAAGCGCGGCATCGCATCGAACTTGCCGTCGGTTTTGCCAAACATGCTCAGCAGCTGCTGCTCAATGTTATGCAGCGTATGGCAGTAGGCGTGAAAAACAGCCCGTTGGTGCCGCTGGCCGTGCCGTACGGCAGGCTCTGATGCAGGATCTTCAGCATTGTCCCGTTTTCCTTAAGGTCAACGCGTGCCACATGTGAGGTCGCCGGGCAGGCATCCCCTTCTAGCTCTTCATTGCTGACTTTGGTACGGCCAATAATCTGCTGCTTATCCACCGCCAAGCGGTTAAACATTTTCAGATTATGTTGCCAGCGCTGGCTGAATACGTAGCTGCCACCCGCATTATCGCCCGCGGCAATAATTGCCACCTGCTGGCGCTTCTCGCCCTGTAGGTTTTCAGTGTCGTCAACAAAGGGCACTGTTGCAAA
>NZ_MAYS01000177.1 GCF_001756855.1 Candidatus Erwinia dacicola
AGCGATGCTGGATCGGCTGCTTCACCATGCGCATATCGCCCAAATCAGCGGCCAAAGCTACCGACTGAAGGATAAGCTGAAAAGCGGTCAAATCCAGAAGAAAACGAAAGCAACAACGTTCGAGTAATTCAAAGGGGGTGGGTCAGTTTTACTTTGGCAGGGTGGGTCAGAATTCGATCGGTATTGACATTTTCCTAGCTCAATGAGCACTAACTAGGGGATTAACCGAGGATTTTAGCCAGTTCAGCGCTGACCTCAGACACTTTACGGGTGCCGTTGATCTTGTGGTAAGCAGTGTTACCTGCTTCGGCTTCTTTGCTGTAGTAAGCAATCAGCGGAGCGGTCATCTGATGATATTCCACCAGTCGTTTACGCACGGTCTCTTCTTGGTCATCTTTACGCGCGGTCAGCTCTTCACAGGTCGCGTCGTCTTTCCCTTCCACTTTTGGTGGATTGAACATCACATGGTAAACGCGGCCAGACGGCGTATGTACGCGGCGGCCAACGATACGTTCAACGATTAGTTCGTCAGGTACCGCGAACTCCAACACGTTGTCAACTTTGATGTCCGCTTCCTTCATGGCATCAGCCTGAGGAATGGTGCGCGGGAAACCATCCAGCAGGAAGCCATTGCGGCAATCTTCTTGGGCGATACGCTCTTTAACCAGTGCGATAACCAGTTCGTCGGTAACCAGTTTACCGGCGTCCATAATCTCTTTAGCTTTCTGACCCAACTCCGAACCGGCTTTCACCGCGGCGCGCAGTATGTCACCCGTGGAGATTTGCGGAATACCGTATTTCTCCATAATGAACTGAGCCTGAGTCCCCTTACCTGCACCCGGAGCTCCGAGCAGAATAATACGCATTGCGTAAATCCCCTTGCGAATGGCTTAAATGATCACGTTATCTGAGGGCAAGAACATACCATTATGGCCCGGTATCCACAAGGAAGGGAGCGATTAACCTGCACCCACATAGTGATGTAACACCACTTGGAGCCGCGCATACAGCGACTGCAAAATCACCGCGATGATAATGATCGCCCTACCAATAACTGCATGAATTGCAAGCACTTATCTAAGGAATAAATATATCCATAGCGGCGCGAGTGCGGTTTCCAACAGTAAAAGACAGGCCCCCATTCACCAGGGAGACAAAACGGGGCGATAAGGTGATTAAACCCATAGCCAGCGGCATGATCAGCGCCCCGGTCAAGTTTGTCAAGGTGGTGTAAATTCACTTACAGCCTTCCGGTCCGGTAATATGTCTGTTAAGCGCTGAGTGGCAGCGCCTCGATCACATCGTTTTCAGCGGTCTGCTCTATCTCCGCCATGCTGTGCTGCGGCAGGTAGCGGTTCTGCAGCAGCCATTTT
>NZ_MAYS01000178.1 GCF_001756855.1 Candidatus Erwinia dacicola
GTCCTAAGACTCTACCCCAGTTGAACTGGAGATTGTCGTTAATGTTATTTTCACGGGCAAGTTGTGCCACGCTGACGCCGGGTTGCATCGACTTCGCCACCAGAGCAATTTTGAAGTCGCGGGGGAAGTTGGGACGTCGTGGTCGTTTGCGGGCAACAGGGATTTCACAGGAAGCAGTGGCTAAGGGAAGACCGGACGATTTTCGGGATGCCTGCTGGTAAAGGCGTTTATCCAGATTTTTTGCGTTGATTCGTGGCGGCAAAGGCCAGGACAGAGGTTTTGGGGATGCCTAACCGGCGTCCAGCCTCAATGCGCGGCAGTTTTTCTTCAAAGTGGAGGCGAAGTACCTCGAGAAGCCATGTCCGGTGTTTCACGCGATAGTGTCCATTAAAAATGATGGACACTATTTTTCCGAAACCGGAGCCTGATGCACAGACGGTCTAAATGTGACGCTTACATCTATAATAACTACATCAAAAAAGTGGGATATATATAGCATCGGAAAGGGAAAGCGTGAGGAAGATGAAGCGTGAGCGAACCGCGCAGGGCGGCTTACTCACCAGGGGAAGCAAGAAATTATTTCTTCGCGCTCACTTCCCACTTACCGTCAACATAAAAGGCAGACCAGCCAGTGGCTTTGCAGTCTTTCTCGGTGCTGACGTACTGCTGTTTAGTTTTACGGCTGAAGCGTACCACGGCTTTGTTGCCATCGGCATCGGTTGCCGGTGCATCGGCCAGATAACGCAGCTTTTTAGGCAGCCGGTCAAGGAAGCGTTGCAGCTCTTCAACCTGCGGCGCGCGCGTTTCACGCGATTTAGGGAAGGTATTTGCCGCAAGGAATACGCCGGCAGCGCCGTCACGCAGCACGAAGTAAGCGTCTGACTTCTCACACTGCAGCTCAGGTAACGGCACCGGATCTTCTTTCGGTGGTGCCACTTCGCCGTTGCGCAGAATTTTACGCGTGTTTTTGCAGTCGTCGTTGGTGCAGGCCATGTACTTACCGAAGCGCCCCATTTTCAGGTGCATTTCATAGCCGCATTTTTCACACTCAACGATTGGGCCGTCGTACCCCTTAATGCGGAACTCGCCCTGCTCGATCTCATAACCGTCACATTCCGGGTTGTTACCGCAGACGTGCAGCTTGCGCGAGGGGGCGATCAGGTAGCTGTCCATAGCAGTGCCACATTTCTGGCAGCGGCGGCGAGCACGCAGTGCGTTGGTTTCCGCATCATCTCCTTCGAGAATATTCAGTACTTCATTCTCTGGTATCAGGTTGATGGTTTGCTTACAGCGCTCTTTCGGCGGTAATGCGTAGCCGGAACAACCGAGGAATACCCCAGTACTGGCGGTACGTATGCCCATCTGACGGCTACAGGTCGGGCAGTCAATAGAGGTCAACACCATCTGGTTTGGCTGCATGCCGCCCTCTTCCGGGTATTTTTCTGCCTGCTCAAGCTGCTGGCTAAATTTACCAAAAAACTTGTCCAGCACGACTTTCCACTGCGCTTCGTTGTTGGCTACTTTATCGAGATTGTCTTCCATGTGCGCTGTGAAGTCGTAATTCATCAGCTCACGGAAGTTCTCTTCCAGACGGTCAGTAACGATCTCACCCATTTTCTCGGCGTAGAAGCGACGGCTCTCTACTTTCACATAACCACGATCCTGAATCGTTGAGATGATCGAAGCGTAAGTAGAAGGACGACCAATGCCGCGTTTTTCCAGCTCAAGCACCAGCGAAGCTTCGCTGAAACGTGCCGGTGGGTTAGTGAAGTGCTGGCTTGGTACCAACTGCTGCAGGCTCAGCTCGCTGCCTACTTCAACCGGTGGCAGTACGCGATCTTCATCACCTTTGCGCAGCGCTGGCATCACGCGAGTCCAGCCGTCAAAGCGCAGCGTGCGCCCTTTGGCTTTCAGTTTGAAATCGCCTGCTCCTACGGTCAACGTGGTGGAGTCGTACTGCGCTGGCATCATCTGACAGGCCACGAACTGGCACCAGATCAGCTGATATAGCTTCTGCGCGTCCGTTTCCATATCTTTCAGCTGCTCAGACTGCACTTTGACATCCGAAGGACGGATGGCCTCGTGCGCTTCCTGAGAATTCTCTTTACTGCTGTAGACATTGGCGGCTTTTGGCAGGTATTTCGCGCAGAATTCATCTTCAATGTAACCACGCACCATGTCCACGGCATACTGGCTCAGATTGGTTGAGTCAGTACGCATATAGGTGATATGACCCGCTTCATACAGACGCTGCGCCATCATCATGGTTTTCTTCACGCCGAAGCCCAGACGGGTACTTGCCGCCTGCTGCAACGTAGAGGTAATAAAAGGTGCGCCCGGCTTACTGCTGGTTGGCTTATCTTCGCGATCGACCACCACGTAGCGGGCTTTTTCCAGCAGGCTAACGGCAGCATAAGTCTGCTCACGATTAACCGGACGGAACGGTTTGTCGGCCTGATGAGTCACCTGCATTGGCAGGTCAACGCCTTTCGGCATAGTCAGATCGGCATTCAGGTCCCAGTACTCTTCCGGGACAAACGCTTTGATCTCACGTTCACGCTCAACCACCAGGCGAACGGCAACTGACTGCACGCGACCAGCAGAAAGGCCGCGTGCGACTTTTTTCCACAGCAGCGGGGAGACCATATAACCTACAACACGGTCCATAAAGCGGCGTGCCTGCTGAGCATTGACACGGTCAATATTCAGTTCACCCGGCTTTTTAAATGCCTCCTGGATCGCGTTTTTAGTAATTTCGTTAAACACCACGCGGCTGTAGCGTGATTCATCGCCACCGATCACTTCCCGCAGGTGCCATGCAATGGCTTCCCCTTCGCGGTCAAGGTCCGTTGCAAGATAGATGTGCTCAGCTTTTTTGGCCAGTTCTTTCAGTTCAGCAACGACCTTTTCCTTACCCGGTAGGATTTGATAATTCGCATTCCAGTCGTGAAAAGGATCGACGCCCATACGGTTGACGAGGGCAGTCTTTTCGTCTTTTTTGATCTTCTTGCCGGTTTTACTGGTTGTAGAGTCAGCGCTCTTTTTAACTGTTGATCCACTTGTCGGCAAATCACGGATGTGACCCACGCTGGATTTCACCACATAGTCATTACTGAGATATTTATTGATCGTTTTGGCTTTTGCCGGGGACTCAACTATTACGAGAGCTTTTCCCATAGTTACCTTTACCTGATTAAAACATCCGAGAGTAAGTTGTGCCGTCTTTCTGAAGCTACGCAGCGCACTAAGGATATGGTTATTGGGGAATAATGAATTCAACCTGAACAACTTTTTCATCAATTCCAGTACGAAATCTGACATTACAACACATTGATTAACGGTATTTTTTACCACCTGTTAAGCGAATTTCTAACAAGGCGTAAAGTCTGTTTTACGCCCGGAACCCGAAACGCCCACACTCTACCTGATAAAATCTGTTACGCAACTTAATTAGCATCCATGCTCCATTTACGCCAGAAAACCAAGAAAAAAGAGTCACTTTTGTATATCACCAATAAAGATTGGGGATTTAACCTACTGGCGTACAATGGCGGCGAGATAATGGTCATATAAAGAAGGAAAAGGACCATGTCACAACAGCACCCCGTCAATCATGAACATCTGCTGGCGCTGGTCCAGGAAATTATCGTCAACCACCCAGACTATTTTACGGGCCTCGGCGTCGATGATGTCGAGCAGAATGGAGACGTCTTGGTATTTCGCGGCAACTACTATCTTGACGACCAGAGCCTGCCGACGGCAATGAGCACCACGGTGTTTAACGTCTACAAAGCGCTGGCAGTGAATCTCTCAGCGCGCTATCGTCTGGAAAAATAACGCCCGCGGGTTCGGGCGTTAAATAGGGTAAACCGCGGTAGTTACAGCAGTTTTTTTTCACCGCGCTGCTAGATGCGCAGCAGCAGGCGTTCAACGCTCAGAGTGGCGCTGTTGATGAAGCGGTCCATCATTCTTTTGCGCGGCGTATAGCGCACGCCGATCACCTGATGTTTCTCTAACCGATCAATGATCAGATCGTCACTGGTACCAACCGCATCCACCAGCCCTTTCTCAAGCGCCTGGGTGCCGTACCAGTGCTCCCCGGTTGCAACGCTGTTGATGTCCAGCGCCGGGCGCATCTGATGCACGAACTGTTTAAACAGCAGGTGGGTTTCATTAAGGTCTTCGCAGAATTTTTCCCGCCCTTCTTCGGTGTTTTCGCCAAACAGCGTCAGGGTGCGTTTAAACTTACCGGCGATATGCAGCTCGACGTCAATTTCATTGCGCTTCAGCAGGCGGTTGAAGTTCGGAATCTGCGCCACTACGCCGATGGAACCGATAATTGAAAATGGCGCGGCGACGATACGGTCTGCGACACAAGCCATCATATAACCGCCGCTGGCCGCTACTTTGTCCACGGCCACCGTCAGCGGAATGCCCTTATCGCGCAGGCGCTGCAGCTGTGAAGATGCCAGTCCGTAACCGTGAACCACGCCGCCCGGGCTTTCAAGGCACAGCAGGACTTCGTCACCCGGTGCTGCCACTGCCATTACCGCAGAAACCTCTTCACGCAGTGAAGAGACTTCGCCAGCATCCATGCTGCCCTTAAAATCGAGCACGTACAGCGTGGATTTGACTTTCTCTTCCTGCCGCCCCAGCTTCGCTTGCTGTTTAGCCGTTTTCGCCGTCAGCTTCTCTTTTTTCTTCTGCTCTTTATGCCACAGTTTTTTCTGATACGGCTTCATCTTCGCTAGGCGCATATCGTCTTGCATATCGCTGTACTTTTCTCCCAGCTGGGTGAGCTTGAGCTGGCCATTCTGCAAGCGTTTGCGCATCGCAAGGTTGGCGATCACCACCGCGATTGCCGCTATCGCAATCACAACGGTAACGGTTTTTGCTAGGAAGAGTCCATAATAAGAGAGTAGATCCACTCAATCCGCCTTAATTTACATTATGTTATAGATAGCTCTAGTGTAACGGACTCCCCGCGTTGAGTCGCCTGCAACCCGGTAACAGCGCATGAATATGCTAAAACGCCAATTGAACTCACCCACTTTTTCAGGCATAAATTACTTTATTCAGTCCGTGCAAGGGTTTACAACAGGCGATAATATCAGACGCCCTGCAGAAATCCCCCCCATTGCCAGAGGAATTCTTTGTGCACTATCAACCGAAAAGCGATCTACTCAATAACCGTATTATTCTTGTCACCGGTGCCAGCGGCGACATCGGCCGCGAAGTCGCGCTGACTTATGCCCGCTATGGCGCTCAGCTGGTTCTGCTGGGGCGTAATGCGGAAAAACTGCAACAGGTTTGTACCGAGGTTAACCAGCGCAGTCAGGCTACGGCGCTGTGGTTTACCCTCGATCTGGAAACCACCACTGCGCAAAACTGCCAGCAGCTGGCAGAAGCTATTGCCGCAAAGCTGCCGCGACTTGATGGCGTACTGCACAACGCTGGACTCCTCGGCGATATTGTGCCGATGGACAAGCAGGATCCCGCCATCTGGCAGCAGGTGATGCGCGTCAACATTGACGGCACCTTCTTCCTGACTCAGGCGCTGCTGCCCCTGCTGTCAAAAGCAGAGGGTGCGACGCTGGTGTTCACCACGTCCAGCGTCGGCCGCCAAGGCCGCGCCGGCTGGGGTGCGTATTCGGTGTCGAAATTCGCCACCGAAGGCATGATGCAGGTGCTGGCAGAAGAGTATGACCCACGCCAGCTTCGCGTTAACTGCATTAATCCTGGCGGCACGCGCACTAAAATGCGCGCCAGTGCCTTCCCGCAGGAAGATGCCAATAAGCTGAAAACTCCTGCCGACATTATGCCGCTCTATCTGTGGCTGATGGGGGATGACAGCAAACATAAAACCGGCACCAGCTTTGATGCCCAGCCAGGGCGCAAGCTCGGGGCGGCAGAATAATGGTCGAAGATCGCCACCAGCAGCGTCAGCAAAAACTGAAAGACTAGGTTGATGCCCGCATCGCTGCGGACTCTCGCCCCATTCCCACTCGAAACGCAACAAAACGGCAGGGGGTTATGC
>NZ_MAYS01000179.1 GCF_001756855.1 Candidatus Erwinia dacicola
ACGCTTCCTGGATGACCGCGTTCAGTGCTTTCTCCGACAGCCTGCGGGCCTCAAGGAAGGACGGGAAGTACGAGCCTTCACGCAGCTTCGGTATACGCAGGTCCAGGGTACCGAGGCGGGTGTGGTACTGACGGTCACGGTAGCCGTTACGGTAGGTCTCCCGCTCGTCACTGCGCTCATGAGGCTCTGCGTTGATGCGCTGAGTGACATCGGCCTCCATGATGCGGTTGAGCATAAATTCGGTGAGTTCACGCAGAAAGTCCTCGCCGCCGAGTTGCATCAGGGTGTTGCTGAATGTCATGCTGTTGTCGGCCATCGGTTGACTCCTTCTGAGATAATTGTCTAATTAACCATTACCTTACCGGATAAGCCAATGGCTCTCACCATCCTTCCAAATTTACACCACGTCCTAAGACTCTACCTGCGGTTCATTCTCTTTAAGAATAACCAGCCTCTTGCCCGCCTCCAGCATGGCTTCCGCACTCTGCGCCATGTAAAAACGCGTCTCATGTACGATACGATCTCGTTCATACGGGAGGCCATCGCCAAACTGCTGCATGATTTCAAGGCGATGTTCGGTCATGGCATTAAGACTAACGTTGAGCTCATCTGTCAGCGGTGCATCTTCCACTAGTTCAACTGATTGTGATTTTGTGCGTCCCATTTCAACTCCTTAGCAACTGCCAGCAATAACACGCTGGTTAATTTCATTAATACGATCCTGCGCCCGCGCCATCTCGGTGCTGTGCGCCATGGCGATTTGTAGGAGCTGGACTCCGGGGGCAAAACGTCCGTTATCCAGTTTCAGAGCCAGTCCTTCTTCGATGAGGGTATTCAGTGCCCGATTGATATTCGCCGGGGACTCGCCAAGGGCCGATGCAAGTTCACCGTTAGAAACTCCGTTCAGGGCGTGACCACGAAGTGCTTTAAGAACACGCAGAATGCGGGAGCCAGAACTGGATACATTTGACTTACTCATGTCACATTCCCCTTTTTGCGATATGTGATAATCTGTTACACGGGCTAGAGCGTTATGCCGCTTTTGAATCTGGTTTGAGACCCAGCTTTACGGCAATTTCGTGGGATTTGCCGTAACGGGCTTTGGTGAAGCCGTTAAGAACACGGTAGACCTCATTGCGGCTGTAGCCATTTTCTTCTGCCCAGCGGGTGAAAGTGACTCCACGCTGGCGGAAGAGTGATTTGACTTGTTCTGCAGTCATCGTTGTTTCCTTGGTTGATGCAATGATGTTTGCCTTATGTGTGATAGATTATATACACAAACGTGTATATAGCAATAAAAGAGATGCGAATGTGTATAGCTGAGCGATTAAAAGAAGTCCTAAAAGAAAAGAAAATCAGCTCAATCAAGGAGTTCTCTGAGATTTGCGAGCTGCCTTATCGTACAGCTCAAAGCTATTTGAATGGTGATAGGGAACCTAATATTGCAGGGCTAACGAAGCTATGCATACAGTTGGGTATAAACCTCAACTGGCTTCTTACTGGAGTTGGTGAACAATTCATTTTGGGTGAAAAGACTTCACAAATGAAGGAAGTATCATCAGACAAACAGGCGTTGATGGATGCATTCGATGATATGAGCCCTGAGCAGCGGAGGGCTATTCTTGAGGTCGGCAAAGTCCTCACTCAACCTAAACCGAGCAAATTTGCTGGGTAGTGAGAGGGCTAGTAAGAATTTCTCGGTAAAGGGAATTTGGTTGAGCTAGCAGCTTATCGGGAAAAGTTTTTAAAAAAGAAGTAATGTGGCAAGGCCTTATCGCCTTGCCAAGATGGTGGTACTGTTAATCCTTGACCATAAACCAACCTTCAAAATAGGTTCCTTTAGATCCTGTTTCCTTCTTTTCACAAGCGAACATTTTATCGTCTGGTAGCCGCCCTGTGACCATGTCAGGCTTATCCTGAATGATTTTTAGGGGTTCTCCACCATTAGTTTTGATAGCTGACAAACACTCCTGCATTGAATGGAATTCAGCCTTCATCAGGCTATCAGCGAGAGTGCTTCCGGTAACTAAAAGTGCAGAAACTAATACAGCGACCTTAAATTTCATGATGTTGTCCATTGTTAGCGGTTCAGATTTAGCCAGTTTGTACCGATTTTATTTAATTAAAAATTACAAATCACTAACTCTTTCCGTCGTGAGGCTTTCCCCGTGACCTTAAGGTTGTAGCTGATATCCACCGTCTGGATATTCAGTCCGCTGAATGCCTGCCGCATTTCCGGGATATCGTTCACCGAAATAATCATCTTCCCTTTGATGCTACGCGCCAGTTCCGCCATGTGGTCATAGTTTTCCAGCCCAAACTCCACGCCGTAGCCTTCCGTTCCCCAGTATGGTGGGTCGCAGTAAAACAGCGTATGGGGTCGGTCATAGCGCTCAATACAGTTGTGCCAGTCCAGGTGCTCAATCAGCGTTCTCGACAGACGCAAGTGCGCCATCGACAACTCTTCCTCGATGCGCAGAAGGTTAAAGCGCGGTGCACTGGTAGTGGAGGTGCCGAAGGTGTGATCTGCCACCTTGCCGCCAAACGCCTGTTTCTGCAGATAGTAGAACCGGGCTGCACGCTGAATATCGGTCAGTGTTTCTTCCGGCGTGTCCTGCAGCCATTTATAGATCTGGCGACTCACCAGCGCCCATTTGAACTGGCGGATGAACTCTTCCAGGTGATGCTTGATGACCCGATAAAGGTTCACCAGCTCCCCGTTGATATCGTTAATGACTTCTGCCTTGCTGGGAGTCTTAAGAAAATACAGTGCCGCCGCACCGCTGAAGGGTTCCACATAGCAGGTGTGGGTCGGGAACAGGGGCAGAATATGTTTAGCCAGACGGCGTTTACCGCCGATCCATGGGACGATGGGTAAAGATTGTTGTTTCATTATCCGTAAGCCTTTTACAGTCGGTGAAAATATGGCAGGCTAGTCCGGTCTCGCGAGACTGACTGAACCCTGGTTGGCTCACAGTTCATACCTGTGGGTTGATGACCAGTCCGGTGTTGACGCACCGGGCTGGTCGTTCTTTCAAAGCCATCATGCGATTTTTGCCCTTCGCCACACTATTAACGCTGTTTAAAATCCCTTTCCCCCGACATTTGTGATGCTGTTTCCACTACACAAGGAGACGCATCATGAAAAACCTGAAGAAAATCATTCCCCCTGTTAAAAAGCCCCGGCTCAGCGGCTGGCTGCTGACCGCTGTGCTGCTGCTCGGTACCATCGGTCTGGTATCGCCGCAGCAGTTGCCGGTGGTGGTCTACAAGCTGTCGCTCATCACGCTCGCTGCGGTTCTCGGTTACTGGCTCGATCGTTCGTTATTCCCCAAAGCCCGGCCCGGCCAGTACCTGAAGCATGATAAAACGCTGATGGCGTCTGGCCGTTACCCGGTACAGACCGGTCTCCACCTGGTCTTTTCTGCCGCATTGATCCGCCGTGCGCTGTTAGTGGCAGCGGTCTGTCTGGCCGTGGCCACGGGGCTTTAACGATGACCCTCTACATGTACTGGCCCCAGGTTATCTGGGCCGTGATGGTACTGCTGGGGCTGGGCATCAAACTGGCACGCCACGGGCACGCACGCACGGGCAGGCACAGTTTCTAGTGGCGGCTTTTTGGTTCAGCAACGGTAGCCTTATTGCTATGGAGTGGCGGCTTTTTCAGTCAGGCCAGAGCGGCACAGCCCCCGCAGGCATCCCTGCAGTACCGCGCCGATGTTATCCGCAATGCCCGGCTTGAATGGGGAATGTCAGCGCCAGTGGCAGACTTCGCCGCACAGCTGCATCAGGAAAGCGACTGGCGACCCGATGCGGTATCGCCGGTTGGCGCTCAGGGGATAGCACAGTTTATGCCCGCCACCGCCGACTGGATCAGCCAGCTGGTACCGGGCCTGAACAGCCGTGAGCCGTTTAATCCTGCATGGGCCATCCGGGCGCTGGTCAGCTGTGACCGCTGGTTGTGGCAGCGCGTCAGCGCCGCCAATAGCTGCGAGCGGATGGCCATGACGCTGTCGGGATATAACGGCGGGCTGGGCTGGGTACAGCGCGATAAGCGTATGGCCGTGCAGAACGGGCTGGACGGTACCCGCTGGTTTGAGCATGTCGCCACGATGAATGCCGGACGCAGCGCCGCCAACTGACGGGAAAATCGTCACTATCCGCAGCGCATCCTGCACGAACTGGCCCCTCGCTATCTCACCTGGGGAGGCGGCAGCTGTGTGGACTAGCCTGATAAAAAAACTGCCGTGGCGCGGCATCCTGCTGACCGCCGCTGTTACTGGCGTGCTGTATGGCCTGTACCACTGGGGGTATCGCGGTGGTCACAGTGATGCTAAACGCGACGGGGATGTGGCGCTCGCCACGCTGCAGTCAGCATTCGACACGTACAAAACGGAGCAGGCAACGCGTGAGAACGCTGCGCTGCGGGCCTGGGCAAAACGGTATCAGGAGCAGGTTGCCGCCGGACATAACGCCGAGTCCGGTTACCTAAGGCAGGTAGCGCAGCTTGAAAGCCAGAACCAACAACTTAAAGAGAATATTCACGATGTCACACAGCGCTGGATTGATGAAAAAGGCAAGAGCCATCCCATTGAGTGCGTGTTTACTCGCGGCTTCGTGCGCCAGTACAACGCAGCCCTCGGATATGACAACGCGTCCGTCGACAGCGGTCTTTCAGATGCAACTGCCGCCGCTGGCACCGGCACTGGCGCAGCGTCCGGGCAACCTGAAGCCGCTGACGCCGGGCTACGCGACTCAGGCGTCTCCCAGCGTGACGTCCTCGCCAACATCATCGACAATGCCAGGCAGTGCCGCATCTGACGCAGCCAGATAAACGGGCTGCTGGACGAACGGGAAGGATTGCAAAAATGACGTTGCAGGTTGAATTCTGGACGGTGGTGGGCTTCCTTATCACCTTTATGAGCTTTGTTGGCGGTATGGCCAAGTGGCTGTTCAGTAAAGCGGAGGAGCGTCAGGCGGCGCGGTTCGCCTCCCTTGAGCAGTCGCTGCAGCAGTCCGCCTCCAACTGGGGCGAGCTGGAAAAAGAGTTTATGCGGTTCAAGGCGGATTTACCGCTGAACTACGTCCGCCGCGAAGATTACATCAGGGGCCAGACGGTCATTGAGGCCAAGCTGGACGCACTCTACAACAAGCTGGAAGTGGTACAGCAGTATCGTCATACAGGAGGTCACCATGGTTGATATCGCCCGCGTGCGCCGGGAATCCCTGCGCTGGAGTCTGCTGGTTGCTCTGAACAAAACCCACCCCTACACCGCCAGCGAGACGCTGCTGCTGGATGTGTCCCGCGCCAT
Organism: Candidatus Erwinia dacicola; assembly: GCF_001756855.1. GTDB lineage: Bacteria > Pseudomonadota > Gammaproteobacteria > Enterobacterales > Enterobacteriaceae > Erwinia > Erwinia dacicola. Next base: position 5,313 of record NZ_MAYS01000179.1, read on the forward strand.
CTACCCGGACACCACGCATCTTGAGCTGCGTCGGGAGCTGGATTATCTGGGCGACCGCAGGATAGTCGAACTGGAGAAAAAACCCTCCGGCGACTGGTTTGCCGATCTGACCCGCCTCGGCGTTGACCTGGTGGAATATACCGTTGAATGCGGCCCCGGCATTGCCCGCCCGGAAAAGTACTGGAGTGAATAATGGCCAGAGGCAGCACGATAGATAAGCTGCCGGAAAACGTGCGGCGCTGGCTTGAGCGGGCGCTGAATGAATCCGGTTTCAGTGGCTACTCAGAGCTGGAGTCCCTGCTGCGCGAGCAGGGTTTCGTCATCAGCAAATCGGCTATCCATCGCTATGGACAGAAAATTGAACGCCGCTATGGTGCCATCCGTGCGGCCACCGAAGCGGCCCGTATGCTGACCGAAGGTGCGGCTGACGATCAGGATGCGCGTTCGGAAGCCGTCATCGCCCTGATCCAGACCGAGCTGTTCGAGAGCATCGTTCAGCTGCAGGAAGCGGAAGAAGGTGAAGTCAACCCCAAAGAGCGGGTGGCGCTGCTGTCCAAGGTGGCAAAAAACGTGGCCACGCTGTCCCGCGCCTCCGTCAACCTGAAGAAGTTTCAGAGCGAAGTCCGTGACCGCGCCCGGCTGGCGGCGGGTAACGCCGAGAAGATTGCCCGCAAGGGTGGCCTGTCTGCTGATGCGGTACAGGCGCTGCGACGTGAAATCCTGGGGATTGCCCTATGAGTCAGCTTGCTCCTGTCCTGCCTGACACCTCGGCGCTGGATGTACCTGCCGCCCTGATGCCTTACCAGCAGCGCTGGGTGGCAGATACCTCTCCGCTCAAGGTGATTGAGAAGAGCCGCCGTACCGGTATTACCTAGGCTGAGGCGTCCGATAACGTGCTGACCGCAGCCTCTTCAGCACCTGCCGGTGGCATGAACGTTTATTACATTGCCTATAACCAGGACATGACCGTCGAGTATATCCAGGCCTGCGCCATGTGGGCGCGGGTCTTCAACTACGCCGCGAGCGAAATTGAAGAAGGTTTCTGGGAAGAGAACGAAGACGACAAGCACATCAAAACTTATACCATCAAGTTTCCTGATTCCGGCTTCCGCGTTGTCGCGCTCTCCAGCCGCCCGTCTAACCTGCGTGGCCGTCAGGGCATCATCGTTATTGATGAGGCCGCGTTCCATGAGCAGCTGGACGAACTGCTGAAGACTGCGCTGGCAATGCTTATCTGGGGCGGTAAGGTGCGCGTTATCTCCACCCATGATGGTGATGACAACCCGTTCAATACGCTCATTGGGGATATCCGCGCCGGGCGTCAGGGGGGCAGCGTACAGCGAATTGCCTTCAAAGAAGCCGTCGCGCAGGGTTTGTTTCACCGTGTCTGTCTGCGAACCGGGAAGGAATGGACGCAGGATGCTGAGCTGGCATGGATGGCGTCGGTGTATAAATTCTACGGCACCGGCGCATCCGAAGAGCTTGACTGTATCCCGGCCAACGGCGGCGGTGCCTGGCTGTCCCGCGCCCTGATTGAGTCCCGTATGTCACCTGATACCCCGGTGCTGCGCCTGACCTGCCCGGAAGGCTACGAGCTGAAGCCAGACGCTGAGCGCTTCAGTGAAACGCAGGACTGGCTGAATGAGAACCTGAAGCCGCTGCTGGAAGCGCTCCCCTCCGATGCCAGCTCGTTTTTAGGGCGTGACTTTGGCCGCAGCGGTGACCTGTCGGTGGATTATCCCCTGCTGCAGGAGAAGAATCTGGTACGCCGCGTCCCGTTCGTGCTGGAGCTGCGCAACGTACCGTTTAAACAACAGGAACAAATCACCTGGTTCCTGATGGACGGCCTGCCCTATCTTATGGGAGCCGCGTTCGATGCCGGGGGCAATGGCGCGTATCTTGCTGAATATGCCATGCAGCGCTACGGCTCCAGCCGGGTTAATCAGGTCAAAATTCTGGAAGGCTGGTACCGGGAGCATATGCCGCCGGTCAAGGCGGCGCTGGAGGATGGCAACCTGACTGATTTGCCGAAGGATGAAGACACGCTGGATGACCTGCGGGCCGTTCAGGTGATCAACGGCGTTCCGCGCGTACCGGAGCAACGGTCAAAAGCCAAATCGGACGGTGGTAAACGCCACGGGGATTCAGCCATCGCGCTGGCGCTGGCGTACTTTGCCAGCCGTGAAATTAACAAAGGGCAGGTGAAGGCAAGCTCACGCCGTCGTCGCCAGTCGGCCCGCATGCTGGAGGGTTACTGATGCCGCGTGGACTCTGGGTTTCACCCAATGAATTTGTCAGCTTTGCCGAGCCGGACAAGACGCTGACGGAGCAGATTGCGTCACGCAGCCGCTCCATCGACTTCTTCGGTCTGGGAATGTACCTGCCCAATCCCGATCCTGTTCTCAAGTCTCAGGGCCGGGATATCCGCATCTATCGCGAGCTGCGTACCGACCCGCTGGTTGGTGGCTGTATCCGCAGGCGTAAAGCGGCGGTCAAGTCGCTGGAGCGTGGGCTTGAACGAGGGCAGGCCACGGAGCGGGTGTTCAGTTTTGTAAACGACATGCTCGACGATCTCGATATCTCCCGCATCATCGGCGAGATGACCGATGCCGTGCTCTACGGATACCAGCCCTGCGAAATCATGTGGGGCCGTTCGGTTAAGTCCTGGGCAGTCACCGACATCGTGGGCAAGCCACCCGAGTGGTTCCAGTTCGATAACGATAACCTGCTGCGCTTCCGGGCCAAAGACGCCGGGCTGGAAGGTGAGCTGGTGCCGCTGAATAAGTTTGTGGTACCGCGTCAGGATGCGACCTATGACAACCCGTATGGCTTCCCCGACCTGTCGATGTGCTTCTGGCCCGTGACGTTCAAGAAAGGCGGGATGAAATTCTGGGTGCGCTTTGCCGAGAAATTCGGTTCGCCGTGGGTTATCGGTAAGCATCCACGCGGGACGGCACAGGGTGAGATTGACCTGCTGCTGGATTCGATGGAGGCGATGGTGGAAGACGCCGTGGCGGCTATTCCTGATGATTCCTCCATTGAAATTAAAGAGGCCGCAGGCAAAGCGGACAGCAGCGATATTTACCAGAATCTGATTACGCTCGCCCGCAGCGAAATCTCTATCGCCCTGCTGGGGCAAAACCAGACCACCGAGGCCAACAGCAACCGCGCCTCGGCACAGGCCGGTCTGGAAGTTACCAGCGATATTCGCGATGCCGACGCAGAAATTGTTGAAAGCGCGGTAAATCAGGTGATCCGCCAGGTGGTTGCGCTCAACTTTGGCAACGTGGCCAGTCCCGTCTGGCGCATGTGGGAACAGGGAACGGTCGATGATTTGCAGGCCAGTCGCGATGAGAAACTCAGCCGCGCCGGAGTCGTCTTCACCCCGCAATACTTCAAGCGCGAGTACCAGCTGCAGGACGGTGATATTGACGAGACACCGCCTTCAGAACGCCAGAAGAACAACATACTGCCGCTGTCGTTCGCCGAGGCGATTGATGCCGATATTCAGGCACAGCAGGATTTGGATGATGCGCTGGATATTCTGATGAACGGCGGCTCGTTAAACGGCGTGTTTGAGCCGGTGCTGGCCCCGCTGTTTAAGCAGGTTGAGGGCGGTGTTAACCCCCCGGAGCTGCTGGGCGTGCTGGCCGAACTGTACCCGCAGATGAATGCGGATGACCTGCAGGAGCGGCTGGCCCGTATCCTGTTTGTATCAACACTCTGGGGGCGTCTGCATGAGCGTGACCACGGCTGAGCTGGCGTACTGCATGACGCTTCCCCCGAAGCGGGCTATCAGTTACCTGAAATCCAAAGGGTATAAAATCACCTGGGACTGGGAGGAAATGTGGCAGGATGCCCATGCCCGCGCCTTTACCGTGGCCAAAGTAACCCGCCTCGATATTCTGGAGGATATCCGAAGCGCCCTGCAGAAGGCGCTGGACGAGGGCAAGACAGACCGCTGGTTCAGAACGGAGCTGAAGCCGGAGCTGCAGCGTAAGGGATGGTGGGGGCCGCGTGACACCACCGACCCGGTAACGGGTGAGCCGGTGACTATCCAGCAGGGCAGCCCGTGGCGTCTCGATACCATTTTTCGTACTAATATGTCCGTGCTCTACAGCGCCGGGCGCTGGGCCGAACAGATGGAGAACGTCGACGACAGGCCGTACTGGATGTATACCGGCATCAACGACAGTCATACCCGCAAAAGCCACCTGATGCTGCACGGTCTGGTGCTGCGCTATGATGACCCGTTCTGGCAGGCGTTCTACCCGCCGAACGGCTGGCGCTGTCGCTGCGGGGTGATTGCCCTGAGCGCGTCAGACGTTCGCGCCCGTGGTCTGAAGGTGGTGAATTCGGGCAGCGCCATGGGCTGGGAGCTGAAGCTGGTCTCAGAGAAAACCGGCGAGATGCAGAACGTCGCCACCTTCAACACCGGCACCACAAAAGTGGCCACCGATGTCGGCTGGTCATACGCACCGGGGGCGGCATACCGTCCTGACCTTGCCCGCTACCAGGGCACGCTACAACCGCTGGCACAGCAGGAACTGAGAGGATAACGATGGCTTCCGATAATCTGGTCAATATCACCATCAACGATGAGTCCCTGCGCCGGAGTCTGCGGGCGCTGGATTTAGCCGCCACTGACCTGGAGCCCGCGATGCGGAAAATCGCCGGAACCCTGCTGGCGGAAACGCAATTTAACTTTCTGGATGAGGGCCGTCCGGGCTGGACGCCGTCGCTCGCTGCACAGGATCGTGATGGTCAGACGCTGCAGCACACCGGGCGGCTGATGGGGTCCGTGACCACAGACCACGATGACAGGCAGGCAGCGGTTGGGACCAACGTTGTTTATGGCCCGATCCACCAGTTCGGTGGTAAAACGGGGCGCAATGAGTCCGTTGAGCTTCCGGCCCGCCCGTTCCTGCCGCTGACAGGGGACGGTGAGCTGCAGCCTGATGTGGTTATTCCCATCCTCGATACGATTGTGCGTCATCTTGAATCTGCGGCCCGTCGCTGATTTTAACCCTCCGGGACGGGCGATTTACCGCGTTACCCGCCCCGGAGCCTTTATAAAGGTTTACAGCCCCCTCGTTTACGGCTTTAATCGCTCCTGCTTCCCTCTCTCTGTCTCTGTCGTATTCCCCCCTTATTTTTTCTAAAGCAGATTAAAAGCGCTCTTCGCGGCTTTTCCACAAACTGTCTCCGACAACATCATGCGGGGCAGCACAATGTCAGCCATTCATATTTTTAAAGCCGGTACTCATACCGACATGCACGGCACGAAACTGCCGTTTACGCAAAGCGATCTTGCCGCCTGCGTTAAAGCCTATGACCCGTCCGTTCATGAAGCACCGCTCGTTATTGGTCACCCCAAAACGGAAGACCCGGCGTGGGGCTGGGTGAAAGCACTAAGGCTCAGTGGCGCTGACCTGCTGGCCGAGCCTGAACAGCTCGACCCGCAGTTTGCCGAACTGGTAGGCAGAGGGCGTTTCAAGAAAGTCTCAGCCTCGTTCTATCTCCCGGACTCACCCAGCAACCCGAAACCCGGCACGCTTTACCTGCGCCACGTTGGTTTTCTGGGGGCACAGCCTCCCTCTATTAAGGGGCTGAAGCAGGTGTCATTTGGCGAGTCGGAAGAAGGCGTCGTCGAGTTTGCCGACTGGGGCGATATCACCAATGCCTCTCTCTGGGGTCGGCTACGTGACTTTCTGATCGGTCAGTTCGGGCTGGATGAAACCGACAAGGTACTTCCGTCATGGCAGGTGGATTCCCTGCGCGAAGAAGCGTACCGCGAGCCGGTGCAGGCCGTTCCGGATTTCAGCGAACCAAACCCTAACCCTCAACAAGAGAACGACACGATGACCAGAGAAGAAATTGAGGCCCTACAGGCGGAAAATACCCGCCTGAAGGCAGATGCCACCCAGCGAGCCGAGCAGGATGCGAAGAGTCAGCAGGAGAAACTGCACGCTGACAACGTTTCCTACGCTGAGAAGCTGGTAAGCGGCGGTCAACTGGCCCCGGCAGCGAAGTCCGTTGTTGTCGCCATTCTGGATGCGGTCTCTGCTGGCGATAAGCCGGTGGAATTTGCCGAAGGCGATACCAGCTTACCGCCTGCCACGGCGTTTAAGACGCTGCTGGACGGCGCTGCACCGGTGCTGAGCTTTAGCGAGCACGCGACCAAGGACCGTGTGGATACCGGCGCTTCAACGCCTTCAGCTGAATTTGCCGAAGCCGACCCGGACCGTCTGGCGCTGCATCAGAAAGCGCTTGATTTGTCGAAAAAAGAAGGCATCAGCTACGACGCTGCTGTCTCCCGCTGCCTGTAATTAAGGAGAGAACATGTCTGACTATTTAAAGGGTAAGCGCGTTGTTGACCCGGTGCTGACCAGCATCGCACGCGGTTATAAAAATGCCGCGTTAATCGGCGAGCACATCTTCCCGATCGTACTGACCGATAAGGAAGGCGTGACCGTGCCGACCTTCGGCAAATCGGCTTTTGTGGAGTACGACACCGAGCGTACCGTGGGCGCTGACAGCAACGTCCTTGTCCGTGAGAAGACCGGCAAACTGGATCTGATTCTTAACGAGCACGATCTGGCCGCGCCGGTGGACTATCGCGAGCAGGCGGAGTCAATGTTCAACGAAGAAGCAAAGGCCATTCGTCGCGTCACCAGCGGCGTCAACCTGAAGCGTGAACTGTACGCAGCCCGTCTGGCCCAGGATAAAAGCGTCTACCCGGCATCGTCCGTTAAAGCACTGGCTGCCGCTGAACGCTGGGTGGATGGCAAGGGTAATCCAATCACCTTCATCGAAGCCGGTATCGAGGCTGTACGTAACAAAACAGGCCTGCGCCCGAACCTGATGACCATGGGTGCCAGCGTCATGTCACTGCTGAAGTTCCATCCGGCGATCCAGGCCGCGATCGGAGCCAACGAGCGCAAACGCATCACCATCGAGATTTTGAAAGACCTTTTCCAGCTGGAAGACGTGGTGATCGGCGAGCCGGTATCCATGGCCTCGATGAAAGACGCACAGAATAAGGACAAGACCCCGACCGATGTCTGGGCCGATAACCTGATGCTGCATTACGTCGGTAAACCCCAGTCGGGCACCGACAGCGCCGACGAAAACGAACCATCGTTCGGTTATACCCTGCGTCGTAAGGGCATGCCGGTTGCGGACAAATACGACGGCGTCGGCGGCAAGGTGAAGTACTGTCGCTATACCGATATCTACAAAGTCGCCGTGGTCGGCGGCGATGCCGGGTATCTCATCACCAACATCGTGAAATAAGGAAACGACCATGAGTGCAACTCAACAGGTCATTCTGACCACCTCTGTCGTCGCCCTTGCGGCCCTCGTTCAGCAGCGTTTTGTGGGTGCCGATAATGCCCCCTGTCAGGCTGGCGCGGTTGCGCTGGGTGTGGCAGAAGTCGATGCCGCAGCCGGTGATGTCACACCGGTCAATGTGCTCGGCATCCTCGCCGTCGAAGCTGGCGCGGCTGTCGCCAGGGGACAGAACGTGCAGTCAGACAAAGACGCCTGCGCCGTTCCCCAAACAGCGGCTTCTGGCGATACTCCGGCTGGCATTCCAGCCGGTATCGCGCTGGATGAGGCACTGGCTAAAGGTGACGTTATCCGCATCCTGCGGGGGGTGTGACATGTACTGCACCCTGGCGGATTTGCTTGAGCAGATACCGGAACGGACGCTGGTCCAGCTTACCAACGAAGAGCTGGACTTCGATTCGCCTGCAACGGTTAAAACCGGGGTAGTGGACAGCTGTATTCGCTACGCCGATGAGCTGATTGATGCCCATCTGCGCGGGCGTTACACCCTGCCGCTGGCGGAGGTGCCCACCGTTCTGCGGGACATCGCCATTACGATGGTGCGTTACCGGCTCTACACCCGCCGCCCGGAAGGTGCCGTCCCGGACACCGTGAAGGATGACCACAAAGAGGCCCGGCGTCAGCTGGAGTCTCTGCGTGATAACAAGCTCACGCTGGGGCTGCAGTCAACCCAGAAGGATGTGCCTGAGTCCGGCGAAATCCGCGCCAGGGCACGCCGTCCCACCTTTGGCGGGCGCGATGGTTTGCTGGAGAAATACTGATGAACATTCTGCCCGTCCTTGATGCGGTACTTGGCCGTCTTAAAGAGAAACTCCCTCAGCTACAGGTGGAGTATTTTCCTGAGAAACCGGCTGGATATCGTCTGGATCACCCCGTTGGGGCGCTGCTGGTGAGCTATGCTGGTTCGCGCTTCGACAGGCCCAATGATATCGGGGCGGTTATCCAGCCTCAGACCATCCAGCTGTGCGTCACAGTGGTCTTCCGCCAGCTCAACGGTAAAAGAGGTGCAATTGACGTCCTGGATGCGATACGTCGCATTCTGGGTGGCTACACCCCGCCGAACTGCCGCCGTCGTATCTGGCTGACCCGCGAGGTGTTTATCGGTGAGATCAAGGGGCTGTGGCAGTACGCCCTCGACTTTGCAACGGAAAGCGTCTTTATCGAGGACAGCGACTTACCGTCCGGCCCGCTGTTAACCGAAGTGAACTATGAGGAACGCGAGTGAAGAAAAAATACCGCTATTCCGTCCCGGCGAGCGGCGTCACGCTGTCGGACGGAACCGAAATCCTGCTCTGGCCAGGGAAGAACGTCTCCTTGCCGGAGGAGCATGACTATGTGAAGGTACTGGTGGCGCTGAAGCACCTGACGCCGGTACCTGAAGAAGCCAGCCCCGCAATCACACCCGCGCCTCAGTTACCTAAGCGCAGGAACGGTGGCGACAGCGATGTGAAACTGGAGGACACCCATGTCAGCTAACTATCTGCACGGCGTCGAAACCATTGAGGTGGAAAACGGTGCCCGCCCGGTTAAAACGGTGAAGTCTGCCGTTATTGGACTTATTGGTACCGCCCCGATGGGTGACGTCAATATGCTGGTGCAGTGCCTGTCTGAGAAAGATGCAGCTGCGTTTGGCAATCAGCTTACCGGCTTTACCATTCCGCAGGCGCTGGATGCCATCTACGACCACGGCGCAGGTACCGTTCTGGTGATTAACGTGCTCGATCCGGCTCTGCATAAAACCGCTGTGGCCGATGAGGATGTGACGTTCGATAAAACAACGGGCAGAGCGCAGCTGGCCAATCCGGTGGTCGCGCAGCTGGTGCTGAAACCGGGCAGCGACGGCCAGCCTTATGTCGAGGGTGAAGACTACTCGCTTGATGCGCAGAGCGGCCTGGTCACCAGCCTCGGGAAAAGCATTGCGGCGGGCGCAACCGCGAAGGCCAGCTATAACTATGCTGACCCGACCAAAGTCACCCCGACGGATATCATCGGTGCAGTTAACGCAGCCGGCAACCGTACCGGTATGAAGCTGCTTAACGACAGCTTTAACCTGTTTGGCTACTTCGCCAACATTCTGATTGCCTCGGTGTTTTGCACCCAGAACAGCGTCTCGGTTGAGCTTATCCCCATGGCTGAGAAGCTGGGCGCGGTGACTTATATCGACGCGCCAATTGGTACCACCTTTGCGCAGGCGCTGACGGGGCGTGGCCCGGAAGGCACCATTAACTTCAACACCAGCTCCGACCGCGTCCGTCTGTGCTATCCGCACGTCAGGGTGTATGACACGGCCACCAACAGCGAACGACTGGAACCACTGAGCCAGCGCGCTGCAGGTCTGCGTGCCAAAGTTGACCTGGATAAGGGTTACTGGTGGTCGTCATCCAATCAGGAAATCCTGGGTATCACCGGCGTGGAGCGCCAGCTGTCAGCGATGATTGACGACCCGCAGAGCGAGGTGAACCTGCTTAACGAACAGGGCATCACTACGGTCTTCAGCAGCTACGGCAGCGGTCTGCGCCTCTGGGGAAACCGCACCGCCGCGTGGCCAACGGTGACCCATATGCGCAACTTTGAGAACGTTCGTCGCACCGGCGATGTGATTAACGAGTCCCTGCGCTACTTTAGCCAGCAGTACATCGATATGCCTGTCACCCAGGCGCTGATTGATGCGCTGACGGAGTCGGTCAACGCCTATGGCCGCAAGATGATTGGCGACGGTGCGCTGCTGGGCTTTAAGTGCTGGTTTGATCCGGCCCGCAACGAAGAGACGGAGCTTGCCGCCGGTCACCTGTTACTGAGCTACAAATACACGCCGCCACCGCCGCTGGAGCGACTGACGTTTGAGACCGAGATCACCTCGGAATACCTGTTAACCCTGAAGGGGAATAGCTGATGGCAAAGATTGAGATCAACCGCATCACCAATGCCAACATCTATCTGGATGGCGCTAACCTGCTGGGCCGGGCCGAGGAGGTCAAGCTTCCTGACGTGTCCATGACCATGCAGGAGCACAAAGCGCTGGGGATGGTGGGCAAGGTAGAACTCCCGGCAGGCTTCGACAAAATGGAAGGCGAGATTAAGTGGAACAGCTTCTATCGCGACGCCATGTTGTCTGCCGCTAATCCATATAAATCGCTGGCCCTGCAGTGCCGCTCCAGCGTACAGCGCTACAGTTCGCAGGGGCTGATTGATGAAATCCCGCTGCTCACCTTCCTGACGATCATGTTCAAGTAGAACCCGCTGGGGACATTTAAATAGCATGAGAACGCCGAGTTCTCAAGTAGCTTCACCTGGACGTACATCAAGCAGGTGCTGGACGGTGAAGAACTACTGGAGCTGGACTATCTGGCCAACATCTTCCGCGTCGGCGGCGTTGACCAGCTGACTGACTACCGCATCAATATCGGGGGCTGACGGTGACCGTCGAGATTGAGGACAAAGGCGGAAACTGCGGGTCTATCGGCATGGGGAATGGCACCTGGTTCACCATTCTGGATATTCCGGGCGTGGAAAACCTTTTTAATACCCGTAAAACCAATGATCCGATTGACTGTACCCGCTCAAAGGCCTGCAGGCTGGCCGATTTGATTGAAGCCTGGACACCACCCGACCACTGGTTTACCGGCATCGGTAAAGTTGAAGGAAAAGCGCTACTCATTGCGTTCCTGCGCAACTGCAAGGGTTTTCGCACTCACTGATATCTGAGGGGCTTCGGCCCCTTTCTTCTTAATCCCCTTTAATATCTGTCACCCTCACAACCGGACATACTGCTCTGAACTTACACAGGAGCACGAACATGTCAGAAACCAAATCCAATATTTTTCTGCTGACTTATCCGTTCACCACCGCAGCTGGTACCCGAGTTGAGCAGGTTGAAATGAAGCGCCTCACGGTCAAAGACCTGAAGCAGGTACGAAAAACCAGTAAAGACCCTGCCGACTGGGATGAACCGCTGATTGCCCGCAGCACCGGGATTCTGCCGGAAGACCTCGATAATATGGATCTTGCTGATTACATGGAGTTGCAGAAACGATTTCAGCAAGTCACTGGGCTGGGCAAGGGCAACGAAGACGCTGATTCGGGCGCAGGGGCTGCTGGCGAGGTGGTTTAGATTTCAGCCGGGGGAGATTGATGCTCTCGATACTGACGAGCTGGAAATGTGGCTGGATCAGGCTGAAGAGCAAATCAAAAGCGAGTACTGCGACAATCAGTAGTTCCCCAGCCCAAGCAGCCGCACTTCGCGGCTGTTCTTTATGGTTCCCCACCATTTCTCTCCTGTCTTTTTGCTTTCAGAGGATAACCACCGTGGCCAGTGAATTTTCAGTCGGCGTCATCATTGGCGGCATTGTCGGGAGCAGCTTTCGCTCTGCCGTCAGCGGTACCCGACGCGCCCTTGACTCCCTCGGCGATACGTCACGTCGCCTCCAGGATCGCCAGAACGCCTTAACCCGTGCAACAGAGCGCTATGGCCAGCTGGGTTCATCCCGGATGCAACGCCTCAACAGCGATCTGCTGCGGGTGAGTCGCACAATGGAGCAGATTGAGCGGCAGCAGCGCCGTCTGTCGGCGGTATCGGCCACCAGTGATGCGCTGAAATCCAACCGTATGGCGCTCTATGGTCAGGGGGCAGAGACTTACGGTATCGCCCGAACGCTGGGCGCACCGGTCATGGCCTCTGTCAAACAATATTCATCGTTTGAATCCCAGCTACGCGATATCAGCGTCACCGGCGATCTGGATTCAAGACAGGAACAGGCCATCGGCACTGCCATTCGTCGGGCATCCCTGCAGGTCAATCAGCTCCAGGAATCTCTGCTGGGCGGCGTTGGCCAGTTAGTTGCCGATGGCATGAATCCGCAGCAGGCAGCGACCTTTGCCGGGATGCTCGGTAAAGCGGCCACGGCCACCAAAGCCGATATGACCGACCTCGCCAAAATGACCTATGCCTTCAGCGATGCCCTCAAAATTACCGATGCCAAAGAACTGGAGCAGGCATTTGGTATGGCTGCTACTGGTGCAAAACTCGGCTCGTTTGAACTGAAAGACATGGCTAAGGCACTGCCGGGTTTGGCCAAAGCTTTTGCTGCCCGTGGTATCACAGGCAAAGAAGCGATTATGCAGATCGTCTCCAGCCTAGAGGTGGGTAAAGGCAGTGGCTCATCTGAAGAGGCCGTCACCAATATGTCCAACTGGCTGGCGGCTATGGGGCGAGGCGATACCATGCAGAAATATGCGAAAGCCGGGATTAATTATCAGAAATCCATGCAGAACCTTGTCTCACAAGGGTTCTCGCAGTATGAATCCTCGTTGATGATTGCTAATGCTTTCATCGACGACAAAGGCAAGGCTTTCGTACAACAGTGGAATGCTGCCAAGGACTCGGGAGACCAGGAAGGCCAGCAGAAGCTGATGGAGTCCTTCGGACTGGCAGAAGTCTTTACTGATATTCAGACCGTCAACCATCTCCTGTCGATGCGCCAGGGCTAGGATAAGTATCAGTCCAATAAAAAGGAAATGAATAGCCCTGCAGCTCAGAGCACGCTCAGCACTGATTTTAAGAAGCAAAATGATACGCTTGAGGCGCGCTGGCGCAGGACTCAGGTGGGTTTTAACGAGTCAGCTATCAGCATCGGAGCGTCATTAAAACCAGCATTAATCCAGTTGGGGGAAACGTTCATCCCCTTAATAGACAGCGTCGGCAAATGGATCGCGGCTAACCCGCAACTGGTGAGTGGTGCTATTAAAGTGGTTGGTGCATTACTTGCATTCAAGATGGCCACCATCGGCCTCAAGCTCGGCCTGAATCTTCTTATTTCCCCTTTCGTCAATGTCTGGAAAAACGCCATGCTTCTTCGGGCCAACTGGCTGCGGCTATCGCTCGCGTTGGGTGAAGGCGGCAAACTACGTTGGCTGGTGACCGGCTTCAGTACGGTTGCCAAAGGAGCCGGAACACTGGCCCGCGTGCTCGGTGGTGGGCTGGTTCGTGGACTAATGCTCGCGGGTCGTGCCGTTCTCTTCATAGGTCGGGCGCTGCTGATGAATCCCATTGGACTAATCATCACTGGCCTAGCCATGGCCGCTTATCTGATCTACCGCTACTGGGGGCCAATTTCTGCTTTCTTTAAGCGAATGTGGGCGCAGGTCACCTCTGCGTTTAGCAGTGCCTGGAGCGGTATTAAATCGGCGTGGGGCAGCGTGACAGGCTGGTTTTCTGGTATCTGGGGCAGTATTAAGACGGCATTTAACGGCGGTATTGTTGGCATCGGCAAACTCATCATGAACTGGTCGCCCCTTGGGTTGTTCTATAAAGCCTTTGCCGGGGTCATGAGTTGGTTTGGCGTCGACTTGCCGAAAAACTTTACTGACTTCGGCGGCAACCTGATTGCCGGCTGGTGAACGGGATCGGCAATAAACTTGCGGCCGCAAAAGATACTATCGTTAACTTTGGTAATTCGATCTCCGGCTGGTTTAAAGAAACCCTGGGTATTCACTCCCCGAGCCGTGTATTTATGGGCTTTGGCGACAACATAGGCCAGGGGGCCGCTATCGGTCTGCAGCGTACCACGCCGCTGGCCGCACTCGCCGGGCAACGTCTGGCCACCGAAATGACCCCGGACGTTCCACGCATCCCGTCGCCGGAAATCATGGCTGCAGGTTATTCAGGTCGTGGCGCGGCAGCAGCCGGTGGCGGAACCTCTGGTGGTATTCAGGTCAGCTTTAATCCCCAGTTTTACCTCAATGGCAAAGAAACTGCCGCACCTGCCGGGCTTGCTGGCGCACTGAATATGAGCCTGCATGAGCTGGAGAAAATGCTGGAACGCCTGCTGGCTCAGCAGCAACGCAGGAGGTACGAATAATGTTTGCGGTACTGGGTGATATTGAGTTCGAGCTGATTACCTACTGGGACGGCTTCGAAGCGACATTCGGCGTCGATTATGCCGAACATGCCCGCATCGAAGGAAAACCCGGCCTGCAGTTCGTCGGCGATAAGCTGGACGAAATCCAGATAAGCCTGGTCTTCCATCAGCATTATTGTGTGCCCGACATCGAACTGGCACGACTGCGAACAGCCATGAAAGCCCATCAGGCGCTGGCGCTGGTCTTCGGGAATGGCGACTATCGTGGCTGGTTCGTCATTACCGATGTGACAGCAATCAGCGAACAGACCGACAGCACCGGCAACGTGCTGGCCGTCAACGCCACCGCATCGCTGCGGGAGTATATCGGCGACCCGAAGAACCCGCTGCAGCCGCCTGCAATACGCAAGCAGGTTCCCGGCGTCGGAGCGGTCTCCGGTGCCGTTCCTTCACCTTCCGGGGTGGCGCAGTACGTCCGCGACGGTGTCAATTATGCCAAACAGGCGCAATCCGTTCTCCAGACCACCATCAGTGCCGTTCGGGTCGCACAGAAGATGAAGGATAACCCAGCTGTCGCGCTGACCCGCGTGCCGGGTCTGATGAGCGGTCTGGGCAACGTGTCCGGGGCGCTAGGTCAAAGCATTCCGGCATTTAATGCGCTCTCCGAATCCATGCCCGAAGCCATCAGTCTGGCCAGAGCCAGCAGTGATGCGGCTACGTATGTACAACAGGCGCAGTCTTCGCTGAGCGGCGTTGATGGCAGCAATATCGCTGCGGCGCTGGATGCCGTTTCCGGCCAGCTTAACTCCGCCAGCACCACCTTCACCCGCATGTCGCCGGGGTTAAGCACTATGGCAGCCAAAATACTGGCGAGGAGTGTGTGATGTTTCTTGAACATGTCACCCGTTACGGAGAGCGCTGGGATTCTCTGGCATGGCAGTACTACGGCGACCCGCTGGGTTATCCCCGGATTATTGCCGCCAATCCGCACGTGGCCATCACGCCGGTGCTGCCCTCTGGTTTGTTGTTATTGATTCCGGTTATCGAAGCTACCGATGCCAGCACAGAAGAGGATATTGCCCCATGGCTGAGGTAAATAACACCACACAGGCCGCATCAGCGTTGACTGGCATCAGCGACGTTCTGAGTCCGGTATTCACCCTGTGGTATCTGCAGAAGAACATCACTAACGATATCGCACCTTATGTCACCCGCGTGACCTACAGCGATAACATCAAAAGCGAGTCCGATACCATTGAGGTGGAGCTGGACGACACCGATGGTCGCTGGCTGGATAAGTGGTATCCGGGCAAGGGTGACACGCTGACGCTGAAGATGGGCTATCAGGGCGAGAAACTGCTGTCCTGCGGTACATTCTCGATAGACGAGATCGAAGTGAGTTCGCCCGCGTCCGTTGTCGCTATCCGGGGCGTGGCCACATCGGTTAACAACGCCTTACGCACTAAATCCAGTCGCGGCTTTGAGAGCACCACGCTGGCAGCCATTGCCGGACGTATCGCCAAAAAGCATCAACTGAAGCTGGTTGGCAGCATTGAATCCATCAAAATTGACCGTGTAACGCAGTACGCTGAAACGGACGTGGGCTTCCTGCGGCGACTGGCCAGCGAGTATGGTTATGCGGTGAAAGTGGTCAGCGACCAGCTGATTTTCTCCCATCTGGCCACGCTTCGTGGACAGGAGCCGGTTAAGCAACTGAAACCGCAGGATGTGGCCCGCTTTTCCCTGCGCGACACCATCAACCGGGTCTACAAGTCCGCGAAGGTAAAACATCAGAAGAGCAGCAGTAAAAAGTTGATCGCCTACGAAGTTGCCGGTGGCATCAGAGAAAGTGACAGTCAGGTAAAACTTGCAAAGGTCACCAGCGCCGACTCACTGAAGGTCAACAGCCGCGTCAGCGACCCTGACAGCGCAAAAATCAAGGCGGACTCAGCGCTGGCCAGCCATAACGAATATCAGCAGAGCGGCTCCCTGACGTTAATGGGCACGCCACAGCTGACGGCGGGCAACAAAATTGAACTGGTGGGTTTTGGTCAGTTATCCGGGCCATGGCTGATAACCACTGCCCGCCATGCGTTTGACCGTAACAGCGGCTACATTACAGAACTGGAGGTGGCACGAGGGCCTGTCACGCAGGGCAAGGCCAGGAAAGGTAAAAAGACCGGCAAAACTCAGACGCTCACCGTCTACAAATACGATGGCACCACATCAACGGTAATAAAGGGAGATAAGTAATGTCTCTTGTCACCCGTCAGGTCGGTACGGTCAGCGCCGTCGATGCCGACAAGGTTCAGGCCCGCGTGCGCCTGCCTGAGTGCGATAACCTGCGCACCAACTGGCTCAACGTGCTGCAGCGCAATACCCAGAACAATAAAGATTACTGGCTCCCTGACGTGGGGGAGTAGGTTGAGGTACTGCTCGATGCCAACGGCGAGGATGGTGTCATTCTCGGTGCAGTTTACTCCGAGGTCGACAGACCACCATTTAATGACAAGGATACTCGCGGCACAAAGTACGCAGACGGGGCTAAGTTCAGCTATAACCGCGTGACCCATACGCTGACGGTCAAAGGCGGTATTGAGCGCATAGTAATCGAGGTTGCGGTAGGTATCAGCCTGAAGGGGAAAACTATTGATTTGACCGCTGATACCACCACGGTGAACGGAAACCTTGAAATCAACGGCAATGCCCACTCTACAGGTAGCATGCTCTCTGACGGCCAGAACTCCAGTCATCACTCCCACTGACCTTCTTAAACGCCTTTAATATCGGCGTTTCTGCTCAGGGGCAATACTGCCCCTATGAAAACAACCTCCGTATTCTGGCAACCGGCCCTGCAGGCCCCCGGCGAAATCGTCAAGGGGCTGGATGATATCTGGCAGGCCATCCAAATTATCCTGCGTACTCCTCGCGGCAGCGACCCGCATCGCCCGGAGTTTGGCAGCAATCTGCACCTTTATATTGACTGGCCCATCAACCGGGCTATCCCGCATGTGGTGCGCGAGTCCGTCGATGCCATTCGGCGCTGGGAGCCTCGCTGCCAGCTTATGTCGGTTAAACCCGCCTTTGACGGCGAACATCTTACGCTCCGGGTGAGCTGGAAAGGCTCTGACGGACAGACCCGAACTCAGGAGTTGCTATGGCGCTGACAGAACCCGACTTTATTGAACGCGATGCCGATAAAATCACTGCTGAGATGATTGCGCAATACAAAGCCGCAACCGGTAAAACGTTGTATCCCGCTCAGGCCGAGCGCCTGCTGATTGACCTGTGGGCATACCGCGAAATGCTGGTCAGGGTGGCGCCGCAGGAAGCAGCCAAACAGAATCTGGTCGCCTTTGCCCGTGAGCCGATGATTGATTACCTCGGTGAACTGGTCGGCGTGTACCGTCTGGCCGCGCAACCTGCCTCCATCCAACTCCAGTTCTCCGTGGATGAAGCTCTCGTTATCGATGTGCTGATCCCGGCAGGTACCCGCGTCAGTGCCTCCGACAGCATTATTTTTTCCACCGATACGGACGTGGTTCTGAAGGCCGGGTTGCTGCTGGTCAACACCACGGCCACTTGTACCGAACCGGGCGTCGCTGGCAACGGATGGCAACCTGCGCAGGTCAGTCAGTTGCTCGATGAGATTGATAACGTTGACCTGCAGGTGACCAATCTAGCGGCCAGTTCTGGCGGCTCAGAACAGGAAGACAACGACAGGCTGCGCGAGCGCATCAAACTGGCCCCGGAATCGTTCACGAATGCCGGAAGCCGTAAGGCATATCGCTTTCATGCCATGCAGGCCCATCCCAATATCGTCGACGTTGCCGTGCTCTCCCCGGTTTCGGGCACAGTTGAGCTGTATCCGCTACTCAGTACCGGCCTGCCGGATGACAGCATCCTCACACTGGTTGAGAGTTTCTGTTCGGACGAAAAAGTCAGGCCACTTACTGATACCGTGCGGGCTAAAACGCCAGTGCAGGTGGATTACACCATTGAAGCCAACATCACAATCTACCGTGACCAGGATGCCAACTCGATAAAAGACACCGCTAACAGCGCCATACAGAACTGGGTGGCGTCCCGTACCGCAGCACTGGGCCGCGATATTGTCCCCAGTCAGATTATCAGCGTGCTGTCCGTTGCCGGGGTCTACCAGGTCGAACTGGTGACCCCTGCGCTGAGGGTCGTTGCTGAAAGCGAGTGGGCAAACTGTACGGCAATCACTCTCAACATGACCGGGGTGTCCGATGGCTGAGCCGCTACAACTCCCGCCACCACTTGAGGGTGATATCAGCCTCAGAGCACTGGGCAGACTGGCCGGGCGGCTGGACAATATCGACCTGAGCGTACTGATGGTCTATCTGGTCGATATTGTCGACAGCTCCGCGCTGCCATGGCTGGGCGAGCAGTTCTCGTTGTTCGGCGATGGCTGGGAGCTGGCGGAATCGGATGATGTGCGTCGCACGCTTATCAAATCAGCCATCGAGCTGCACCGCTATAAAGGGACGCCGTGGTCAATCCGGGAGATTATCCGCCGTTTCGGCTTCGGTGAAGTGGATCTGATTGAAGGTACTGGCCAGATTGGCTACGACGGCAAACACACTTACAACGGGCTTTTTGTCCACGGCGATGCTGAAGCATGGGCGGTTTATCGCGTCATCCTTCAGCAGCCCATTACTAACGATCAGGCGGCGCTGTTACGCCAGACGCTGGCAGCTTTTGCTCCGACCCGCTGCCATCTGGCGAGTCTGGAGTATCAGTCTGTCGCTATTCGCTACAACAACACCGTCAACTATGACGGCAGCTATAACCACGGGAGCAGTTAACTATGGCAAACCTACCCGAAACCCCGCAGTGGGAAGAAGGCGTCTACCAAATCGAGGTCTCTGACCCCGTTCTGGGCGGGCCTGACGGGATATCTAACCGTCAGGCTAAACAGCTGGCCAGCCGCACTTCATACCTTAAACAGAAGGTCGAAAAAGGCGGAGCAGACCTGGCTGAACACATCGCGGCAGCCGACCCTCATACCCAGTACGCGCCGAAGGCCAGCCCAACATTCACCGGGACGCCTACAGCCCCTACACCTGCTGCGAACGACAACAGTAAAAAACTGGTGACGACAGAGTTTGTGGCAAGAGCGATTTCGGCTCTTGCTGGCACAGCACCAGAGACCCTGGATACGCTGAAAGAGCTGGCGGACGCTCTTGGAAACGATCCGAACTTTGCGACCACCGTGCTGAACAAGCTGGCGGAAAAGCTGGCCAAAGACCAGAACGGTGCAGATATTCCAAATAAAGCAGCCTTTCTTAAAAACCTTGGTTTTTGGAAAAGCAGTTACACATAGCGAAATCTGTAAAAATCCTCCTACCGCGACATAAAGGAGGAGAATTGATGGCCGCCATTGGTTATATCCGCGTATCAACAATCGACCAGAACAGCGATTTACAGCGTAATGCACTCACAAGCGCAAACTGTGACCGCATTTTTGAAGACCGTATGAGCGGAAAAGTTGCCAGTCGCCCCGGTCTGAAACGCGCATTAAAGTACGTTAATAGCGGAGACACCCTGGTCGTGTGGAAACTGGACAGGCTGGGACGCAGCGTTAAGAACCTGATCGCACTGATATCAGAGTTACATGAACGCGGTGCCCACTTCCGCTCTTTAACAGACAGTATTGATACCAGTACTGCCATGGGGCGTTTCTTTTTCCATGTGATGTCGGCACTGGCGGAGATGGAACGCGAGCTGATCGTCGAACGAACACTGGCCGGGCTGGCATCAGCCAGGGCAAAGGGACGCGTAGGTGGAAGGCCCAACGCATTAAAAGCGCATGAGCGAGAGCAGATTGGGCGGCTATTGGCGAAGGGGCACACCCGCCACCAGTTGGCCATTATCTACGGTGTAGGGTTATCGACGCTTTACCGATACTTTCCGGTGGATGGTCAGAGGAAGGATAACGCAGTAGGAATGTAATTCTTTTGCAAATATTGAAACGCCGCAGCGATGCCATTTATCTCACGGAAATGGGCGCATTTATCGCGCGGCGCATCAAATGGGTGGGAAAAGGTTATAGATTCAGGCAAAAAAGCATCCACAACGGCGATTTATTTAGGCAGGGGTCTGCTGGGACGAAGTAAAGAAGCACAGCATGAAGGCCATTTTTATCTTTACAAGAGCAGACCTAAAGGCCGTCAGTTCAAGCGTTCAAAGGAAAGAGCGGTCAGAGCAACAGTGACGGCTAAAGCCCGTACAGCAGGGAAATCACCCTGGTTTATTTTCATGTCAATACCGATCGAATTCTGACCCACCCCCTTTGAATTACTCGAACGTTGTTGCTTTCGTTTTCTTCTGGATTTGACCGCTTTTCAGCTTATCCTTCAGTCGGTAGCTTTGGCCGCTGATTTGGGCAATATGCGCATGGTGAAGCAGCCGATCCAGCATCGCTGCCGTCAGCGTTTCGTCATCACCAAACGTTCCGGACCACTGAGTAAACGGCAGGTTGCTGGTCAGGATCACGCTGCCTGACTCATAGCGTTTAGCAACGACCTGAAAGAACAGGTTCGCCTCCATTTTACCGAACGGCAGATAGCCCACTTCGTCAATGATCAACAGCTTAGGCTTACCTACAACGCGGTTCAGGTAGCCCTTCAGGTCACCCTGACGGTGTGACGCCATCAGTTGCAGCATCA
>NZ_MAYS01000180.1 GCF_001756855.1 Candidatus Erwinia dacicola
GAAAGCTCCTGCCGGATGAAGTCCTGAACGTGTGGCTCCAGCCGGTGAAAAGCATTTTTTGGCAAGGGTTTATGACGCCGTTCCCGTGCCAGCGAATCCGCTCTCCTGCAGGAGTAAACGCCGTTAAAAGCGGGGTCGGTATTGCGTCTGAGTTCCCTGCTAATAGTGGAGCAGGACAGATTAAGCTCTCTGGCGATGGTAGCCAGTTTTACACCTTCACTACGCCGCTTTTCAATGTAGAACCGCTCTTTCTGAGTCAGATGTTTTCCCTGCATGCAACAGGCTCTCCAGTAAGACCAGAACGGAGATTTTATCCGGGTCTGGCCAGTGGGTCACTTTGTTGCGTTTCGAGTGGGAATGGGGCCCCGTCGTTGTCGGTGCAAATAACAATGAAGAGCCTCAAGCTGGTCATATATACCAGGTGAATCCAGATGGTCGCTAACGCATTTACAGTCCGAGGTTCCGTGAAGCAGCAGCCCCGGTGCTGGATTTTCTGGCCGCCTGTGTGGCGCATGCCGCGGTTGAGCAGCTGGCCACAGTAGTGGCATGGGGAGATAACATCCTGACGGAAAAACCAGACCACGATATTGAGTGAATATCGGTGCAATCGGAGTTATCCACTGAATAGAACAATAATAAAGTTCAATTCAGGATCATTAACAGATCAAATAAGAATAAGGATCTTCTCAGCCCTTTAATCACGGTGCTTTCAGGAATATCGGATACACTGTACCGGGTTGAAAATCCATTGTAGAGGGTCTCTGCTCCACTGTAACGGGTGATATATCCACTGTACCGGGTGGATATGATCCACTGTACAGGGTAGGATCCTTTTACTGTCCACAAACTTCGCATGGTGAATATGTCTAATAATAATGAGTTAGCATTATTTATTGAAGAGGAGCGCAAGGAAAGCGGTGAGGTTATCCACCTGCTGCCGACCCTTCGCCAGACCATCCAGCCGAAGGTTCTTCTGCGATTAGGTGTGTTTGTCCCGACATTGAAATCCACTGAAAAGGGTGGTAGGAAGAGTCACAGCATTGATGCCACGGAGTCGCTGTCCCGGTTATCCATTGTAGAGGGTGAGGGTTACAATCAGATCCAGATTTACGGCCCCCGCCTTGATATGGATACAGACTTCAAAGTCTGGGTGGGTATTGTGTATGCGTTGTCCAACAAAAAGCTGAACCTGGACGGGCAACTGGAGCTGAACTTCCCTGAGTTTGCTAAATATTGTGGTATCGACAGCAAACGCATAGATCGCCAGCTGAAGGAACGCTTCGATGCCTCGTTAACCCGTATCGCCCGAACGAACATCAGTTTTATTAAAAAAGTACCCGGTACAGACGATCAGATAACGATAAACATGCACCTGGTTGAGTCCACGTATTACGATAGCTCCACGGGCAAGATCATCCTCAAACCTAACTCAAAACTGAATACACTGTACCGGGTGGATGGCAAAACCAGGTTGTACCTGAAGTCACTCCAGAAGCTGTCACGCAAAGAATCAGCCCAGGCACTGTATCTCTACCTGGCTGAGCTCCCCAGTACATTTTACAGAATAGGCTTTGACCGGCTGCGTGAGCGCCTCCAGTTGACCTCCCATCTTGGCAACCAGAACGCCACGGTAAAAAAAGCCCTTCAGCAGTTAAAGGATATTGGTTTTCTGGAATACTCTGTTGAAAAAGAGAACGGGGACTATGTTCTCAATATTCTGAAACGAAACCCGAAACTGTAATTCACCCGGTACAGTGGATATCGACTCTACCGGGCAAGCTGACACGCCCTCAGCCTGAAGAATCTCCGCCAGTATGGTTATTATCGAAACCAGAGATGCCTGCCGTCAGCAGCTTAAAAAGCATGGGGGAGGTATCTGAGTAAGATTCAGCCTTCCAGCCACAACGATCGAACAGTTTTTCCACGCCGGCAACATTCCCCGTAAGACGCGCCATCAGAGGCTTTACCTGCTGACCATTATCGTCAAAAGCGGCATCAAGGTTTGTTCGTGAAAGATAAATACCGTTCACCCCGGCGTTAAGAGCAACGCCCCATTCCCACTCGAGACGCAACAAAACCGAGGGGGCTTATGCCGCCAGTAAGTGCGTTAAAAATACCTCGTTGGGGGAACGATAGCCCAGTGATTTTCTCCCGCGCGTGTTGAGTATGTGTTCGAGTTCAGCCATCTTGCGAT
>NZ_MAYS01000181.1 GCF_001756855.1 Candidatus Erwinia dacicola
TACAGATAAGCCCAGCGTCCGTTGACCTTCACGTAGGTTTCATCGAGATGCCATGAGCCAAAACCGGAAGGTTGACGCCAGTACCAGCGCCGCCGCTTTTCCATCTCAGGTGCAGAACGCTGAACCCATCGATAAATCGTGGTGTGATCGACATTTACCCCTCGCTCAGCCAGCATCTCCTGCAGCTCACGATAACTGATGCCATATTTGCAGTACCAGCGGACGGCCCACAGGATAATATGACGCTCAAAATGTCGACCTTTAAATGGGTTCATGTGCTGCTCCTTCAACTAAACAGTGGCATCAGTTTACCATCGCCAGATCTTTGCAACAGTGCCCTTACCTTGTCCCTGTCAGCTGAACAGATCCAGCTTTTTGTCCATCAGACAGAGCTTTAACAAGCTCTTTCTAAGTCAGATTTTTTGCAGGTATATAACCTCCTGATGCAACTTGCTGAATAATTGTACACCAGCCATCCTCGCTTTGTCATTGGCGTTGCATTTTTTATATACAAAGCCAGTGAGTGGAACAGCAGGATTTTACAGGTACTGCTGCTGAAACTGCGCCAGCGGCAGCGCTTCGGAATAGAAGTAGCCCTGGCCGATATGGATGCCGCGCGCCAGCAGCCAGTCGCGCTGTGCTGCAGTTTCCACTCCTTCTGCCACCACGTCGAGCGTGATGATCTCGGCAATAGCCGCGACGATGCGCACCATAGTGTCGTCTTCGGGCAGCGCCACCACGAAGCTGCGGTCCATCTTCAGCTTGGCGATCGGCAGGGCTTTGAACTGATTCAGCCAGTTGAGGTTGGCATAGCCCATGCCGAAATCGTTGAGCGCTACCGACACGCCCACCTGGTGCAGCTGCTGCAACAGGCTGAGCGCCTGCTGCGGCTTACCAATCTGCGCGGTTTCGGTGATCTCAAGCACTAGGCTGCCGGGGCAGATCTGATGCTGCATAATCAAATTCTGTAAGTGGCTGACCATTGACGTGGCGCTGAGCTGCACGGCGGAGAAATTCACGCTCAGCGGCAGCGTAATGCCCTGCTGCTGCCAGCCTGCCAGCACCCGGCAGGACTCTTCAAATACCCAACGGCCCAGCGCGCTAATCACCCCTTTTTCCTCCGCGCACGGGATCATATCGTCCGGCAGCGACCAGCTGCCGTCTACCTGGCGCACGCGCAGCAGCGCTTCTGCCCCGACCAGCTGACCATTGCGCATATCGATCTGCGGCTGCAGCCACAAGGCAAACTGCTGCTGCCCGCGCACAATGTCCTGCTCACACACCGTGCACGGCTTACCAGCGGCGCTCAGCTCAGCAGGCTGCCCGGCATACAGCGCCGCCTGCGCCAGCTGGTTGCGGTTGTAGTTGCGAATCAGCATGCCTATTTCATCGTTACGATGGTATTTCGGCAGCGGCAGCTGATGGCCGATACCATGCTGCGGGCTAAGGTCCTGCAGCTCGGCGGCGATAGCGCGCAGCGGCCTGACCATCAGGCGGTTGATACACCAGCTGATCGATACCGAGAGGATCAGCGCCAGCAGCAGATAGATGGTCACCATGGTGGAAACCGCGCTGAGGATAAACTGATACACGCGCCATGAATCGGCCTGCAGCGCCAGCAGCGCCAGCGGTTTCGGGTCGGTCGGCTCAACCGAATAGAGCGGCACGGTGATCTGCACCGGCAGCTCAAACAGTCGGGCGATAAACTGCGGCACCGGATTTGCGGGTTCAAAATCGGTGTGCAGCGCTTGCAAGCCGTTTGGCAGCACCACTTCCGCCCGCGCCAAAATACCGGCAGGGCGCAGCGAGTTGAGGATAAATTCAGCCTGAGGAATGTCCGCCTTCAGCACCGCCTGCGAGAGTGGCTGACGCACGGTATGCGCCATGTTCTCCATCTGCTGGGCGTAGTCAATCCTGCGCTGCTGCACAAAATGGAAAAGCTGTATGACGATAAAAATACAAATCGTGACCACCGCAACGCTGCAAATGGTCGCCATCTGCTTGATCGTTAATGAACGACTGACTCGCAAGCCTGCTCTCCGAAGAACTCTGCTGAAAGGACTAAAATCACCCTTAGTATATCCTATGACTGCGGGTTGTTAAGCTATCACGCTACTCTGGGCGAGGTTTAGGTGTTTTCTTGGGAGAACGGTCACGCCGCTTACTTCAGGCTGGCGTACGGCACCAGCGGCTGTGACGGCATATCAAGGTCGCCCTGCCAGCCCGCCATCGAGTAGCGCAGATATAGCAATCCGTGGCTCGGGGGGTAATCTTTGGCCTGCTGGATATCCACGCTGAAGCCCAGTGTCCAGTGGGTGGTCAGGTCAGGCTGCGCTCGACCAGCGCCTGTAAGGTGTAGCCAAAGCCGGAGCCGCCGCCGTCACTGCCCGCGGCGTTATCGGCGGTGATCGCGCCGAAGTGCAGCGGATAGCGCGGCGTGGCGTGGCTATGTGCGTTCGACAGCGAACCCGAGCCGCCAAGGTCAAACGACCAGTTAGCCGTGCCCTAGCGATATGTCACCGGCATCGACAGCGAGGTATAGCGCTGCGGGCTGTAGTAGCCGCCTTGGCCGAGCGAATAGTCACTCAGCTCCTGCCCGTAGTGTCACTGCATACCGTTAACGCCGATGGTCGCCCGGCGGTTATCGCCGTTGATCAGCTTGTAGTAGCCGCTCATCAGGCGCTCGCGCTAGTTATCCGCCACGTTTTTACCCGTTAGCTCATGTGCGCTGAGAACGGCCCATACGCCGTGTGCGCCGCCGCGATCCCAGCTCAGTCCGACTGCGCCACCGGTCGCCACTACACCGCCCCAGCGTTTACCGCTGATAAGGTAGAATCTTGGGACGTGGTGTAAATTCGGCAGGATGGTGAGCGCCATCGGCTTATCCGGTAA
>NZ_MAYS01000182.1 GCF_001756855.1 Candidatus Erwinia dacicola
ATATGCCTCGTGGCAGCGCGGGCTAAACGAGAACACCAATGGGTTGTTGAGGCAGTTTATCCCGAAAGGAACTGACCTGACGGCAGTGACGGATGACGAGCTCCGCAAGTACCAGGGAGCACTGAATAGCAGGCCACGGAAATGCCTTGGGTTCCGGCAACCTTCAGTGGTCTTTGTAGAGCTAAGACAGGCGGCTTAGCGTTGCACTTCGAACTTGAATCCGCCGCCGACAGCGAGTGGCAGCAGCGCTACTCATCGCTGCTTCAAGTATGCAGGCTATGATGATATGCTTCTGTACTAGTTGAATAGTATGGCGGCATATCATGAACCAACACGCATCCATTTCCGTTACCGCAGAGCTAGCTAATGAAGACTGGCTGCGCTTTGTCACGCTGCTACAGCGCGCCTATCAGGGTGAGCTGCACCTGCCGCTGCTGCAGCTAATTCTGACCCCAGACGAGCGTGAAGTGCTGGGAACCCGGCTACGGATTATTGAAGAGCTGATGCGCGGCAAGATGAGCCAGCGTGAGCTGAAAAATGAGCTGGGTGCGGGGATTGCCACGATTACCCGTGGCTCGAACAGCCTGAAAAGTGCGCCTCCAGCCCTGAAGCAGTGGCTGGAGACGCAGCTGCTAAATGGCTCAGATAAGGTCTGAAACATCGTCGGCTTTGCGCTGATAGATGTCGTTATGGAACTGGCACAGCGAGAGGATCAGCGCCTGATGGTAAACGCCCCAATAGCGCCGCCTTTGTGCTTAATATTCTCAACACCGGTCAGGCGCGCCATCTCATCACCCAGCTTGCGCCCAGCCTGAATGCCCTTCATAACAATCGCTGGCAGGGTGAAACTGGCAGAGCATGAGACAGTTTACGGAACGTTAATCCGCGCTTGCGGATCTCCGCCTTAATATCTTCAGGATGCATATCGACACTTGGCTCTTCTTTTCGATTCATCATTCATCTATCCCAAAAAGTTACTCGTGCGGATAACCGCGCGGTTATCTCTACGGATAAAAGATTAAGACCGAAAAGAACGATTTGCAAGTATTATTGCAAATTCTTTTAATTCTTTTTGTTTAATTAATTCATATAGTTAGGTGGAAAATTACGCAGCATGAGAAAAAAAATCAGATCGTTCTTTTCATGGTAAGACAAAAGAACCTGTTATCAATAGAGTTTTCCTGCTTGTAGATCGTTACCCATCAAGATCTGAGGCGGCCAGAGCTTGGGGCATGAAAGTCAGTACACTTCAAAATTACTACAAGCGCAGAGATATATGCCCCACCCCAAGAAAAGCACAGCTAATCAAAATTGCTGAACATGAGGGAGTGTCTTTAGATTGGCTTCTCGATGGCACAGGTAAAGAGCCAGACATTAAAGACAAAAAGAATGATATAAATGAGGGACGGAGGGGTGGCAGCAGCCCACACGTTATGAGTAGCGCTGATAAAAAAATCCTAGAACTCTTTTCTTTTCTCTCTGAAGGGGAAAAGGATAAAATCCTTGAGGTCTTAGTTCGCAAGGGCATTGAAACGATTCTCTACCTATTAGATGAGGACAACATCAACCTTCTGAAGCTGGATCGCGTGATAAAGGAGCAGGCACTTGGTATGCAGCCCCGAACTATTGGAGAGGCTGCTCGCAGCGATGAAGGCGCTAGAGAGGGCGCTGTTGCAAAGATCTGGCGATGGTAAACTGATGCCACTGTTTAGTTGAAGGAGCAGCACATGAACCCATTTAAAGGTCGACATTTTGAGCGTCATATTATCCTGTGGGCCGTCCGCTGGTACTGCAAATATGGCATCAGTTATCGTGAGCTGCAGGAGATGCTGGCTGAGCGAGGGGTAAATGTCGATCACACCACGATTTATCGATGGGTTCAGCGTTCTGCACCTGAAATGGAAAAGCGGCGGCGCTGGTACTGGCGTCAACCTTCCGGTTTTGGCTCATGGCATCTCGATGAAACCTACGTGAAGGTCAACGGACGCTGGGCTTATCTGTACCGCGCCGTCGACAGCAGGGGCTGCACCATTGACTTTTACCTGTCTTCACGTCGTCACACCAAAGCCGCCTATCGCTTTATGGGTAAACTTCTGAATAATACGAAGCGCCTGCAAATTCCACGGTTGATCAACACAGATAAAGCCCCGACGTATGGGCGGGCGCTGGCATTGCTGAAGCGGGAAGGTAAATGTCCGCAGCATGTGC
>NZ_MAYS01000183.1 GCF_001756855.1 Candidatus Erwinia dacicola
GGTATTTATGGGATTATTTGATAGAAAACTAGATGTCAGCACCACCACTCATTTTCAGATTTTTACTTCGGTCCCACCGCAAATTAAAATCTTGAAAAATTTTGGTCTAGTAAAAGCCACCACATCAGAAATAACCGCCAAATTCCGTAATGAAGATGATGAACTGCTTTCTTCTCTATTTACCGAAGCAACAAAATTAGGGGCTAATGCAATCATTAATCTACAGTATATTTCCGGTTCATATCAAAGAAACGGACATGCCTTTGTTACGAGTTATCTAATAGCTACTGGTGATGCTGTTCTACTGGAGGATATATAATTCAGCTATTTTTATCCTGATACTCTCTGGCCTTGTTAAGAAGCTCATCCGGAGTGTCAGCCCCCGGCAGTCGCTCTTGGGCAGTCTTTTCTTCATGATATTTACGATTTTGGGATAACTCTTCCTCTTTATGATGATTCTGTAACCCAGTATACTGCTGTTTTATGTCTTGCTCCTCGCCACGAATATTTCTACCCGTCGTATTAATTTCTGAACGATACCCCGAGATCGTATCTTCAACCCGATCTTTCACATCATTACGGATATTATTGTCCTGTGTCCTTTGATCGATAATATTTTGATGGGACTGGTGGTCAGCCATAACAGCCTCTTTGTTTCCGCCCGAGGAAATTCCCTCCATCGAAGCCGCAATTTCCGAGCGCCCTGAGGAATAGGCCGCATCAATATCTGGTTGAACCTGCTCCTGAACGAACGACCAGGCAAGCTCTCTGCGCTTATTAGCCACTTCAGGTGAAGACGTATCTGTCAGCAGCGTGTCGGCATCATGTGGGGCCTGTTTACGAACATACTGAGCAAACTGCTGGTTCAGGTCTTCATTAATCTGGCCGCTCATGCTTTCAGTACGGGACGCCATTTCCGCAAATTCCTTGCTGCGCGCCTGGCTGGTCGAGTACTGCTCAAGGCTTTGTTTTGCTGAACTCAATGAGGCAGATAGCTGATCCGCGCGTGAAGCTGCATTGTTATCCGTATGGCTGCCGGACTCACTGACTTTGCGGCTGGTAAAGTAATCACTGCCCTCTTTGAAGTCCTGAGAGGCTTTGGCGTCTACATCATGACGGGCATCCTGACTAGCTCGAGAACCATTTGATGCGTTATGAGAATCATTATCTTCGAAATCTCGCCCTGCTTTGACTCCGGACTGTCCTCCGACCTGAACACCAGTACCCAGAACACTAACCCCCATGCTTCCCTTAACATGAGCATCACCGTAAAACCCAAGTGAATCACGTGTACTTCTGGTTGCCAACTCCTGAGTAGCCTGATCATTACTGATGTTATGCGCCTTCGCATAACTCTCGACCGCACTGCGCATCTTACTGGCCATCATTGAGTCCTGCGCGCTCATCGTGCTGTCGGCGCCCTGCGTCATCGAATCGCTGCTCCCCCGGTTGGTGCCAAACTGGCTGAGAGTCTGCCACGTGCTTGACATGCTGCTACTAAAGCTCTGCATCGCGCTCTGGGACTGCGTCTGGGCCTCGCGCGCCATCTCCTGCTGCGCTGAGGCCAGTTGACGGGCAAAATTAATGCTCACGGGCAGTTTACTCGCTGCCTGAGTAGAGTCTGTCACCGTACTGCCATCACGCATCTGTGTGGACGTCGCTCCGTTGCCCAGTTGCTGACTCATCTGGCCAAACATGGTCGAACTGTTGGTATTCCAGCTGTTGCCGCTCACGTTCTCGGTCTGCATGTTGGCGTAGGAGTAGTTCCCGTCGATTGACCCTGCCGCCGCCGTTGCCGCCGGACTGATGGCCGAGGACGCCAGGTGGCTGTAGAGATTCGAGAAGCTGGAGCCCAGACCTTTCAGCATTCCCCATGCCAGTGGCGGGATAAGCATCGACAGATAGCCCGCCGTGGTGGCCAGATCCGAGTATTTAAGTTGCACCTGCGACAGCTCAGAGAGCACCACCGGCGAGCCGTTGGCTTTCGCATAGAAGGTCATGCAGCTGTTGAGGATGGCGTAAAGCAGCGGCCAGCTCTGCACCCACATGATGGCCAGCACGTACCCCTTCAGCACGTTAAGGGTGACGGCGTTAAACATCCCTCCCAGCACCATCAGGGGGAATATCCCGATAATCAGACCGACTATCAGCGTCTGGGACATGGGCAACGAGCGCAGGGCCACCTGCCCGACCGTTGCGTGCGCGAGGCGCTGCTTCTCCATTGATGACGTGGTGGCGATGTTGAGCAGGCTCGAGGTATCGCCGTTGCGGGCCGCATAGCCCATGATACCGTCGCGCAGGGCATTCATCGTCACGTTCTGGCGGATAATTTGCGAGGCGCTCTGCCCGGAGTTATAAAAATAGTTATAGCTTTCGCCGAGCATCTGGCTCAGGAGCAGGTCGGGATTCGGACGTCCGCCAAACAGCCAGCGTGCGTAGTAGCTCCAGCTTTTCCCTCCGGTCTGGGTATCAAGGCCCAGCTTCTGTTTGAGGATCACCGCGGCCTCTTCGCAGGATAAAAACGCCTTTATCTCCGTTTGTCCGTTATTACCGCTGGTCGTAAACTTCTTATAGTTCTGTACCTGACGCAGCGGGCTGGGTTTAGAAAAGATAATGGTGTAGGGATCGGTGCTGTTCATCAGTTCGTCCAGGGTGTACTTCCCGTTGAGGAAGATGTCGCCCATCACGCAGTTCTGCACATAGTCCGCAAAAAGCGTGGTGATTTCAGGATTTTTTGACAAAAAGTCGGTGCTGCGCGCGACCAGATTCGCGCCGAACAGCATCCCGGTCTTGCTGTAGGTCACGCTGTCCGGCTGAGAAAAGACCATCTCATAGCCCTGCACCAGCGCGTGCCCGATGGTGGTCGTCAGCGACGCCGGCAACGCCAGCCCGACGGGCACGTTGTCAACCTGATAAACCTTCGTCAGATCGCTGTTGTCAATAATCTGTACCGGCGTGCGCACGCTCACCAGAAGGGACATCAGGACGATGGTACCTATCCAGCCCAGCATATCCATCACGTTGTGACGGCGTATCCAGGTGATGGCCACGACGAGCACAGACAGCGCGGTCACGATCCGGCGGATAATGACCCAGTTGTCCGTGTTCATAAAGGCCACAATGGCGTTCAGCGTCTGGCTCAGCCAGTCGCCGCCCGCGATAACGTAAATCGCCTGCATCAGCGTGCCCCCCCGAAGTGATAGTTGTTCTGATAGCGCTGCAACATCCGCGCCGAGACCTGCTGGCGCATGTAGCTCATCTGGCGGTCAACAACCAGAAGTGCGTCCTGCTGCACCTGCACCTGCGCCTGGAAGGAGGCTATCTGCCGCGTGGCCTCGTTGAGGTTGTTATTGATGCTGTCGATAACGGCCTGGTCATAGTTGCCCGTTGCCATCAAGGCGCGCGCCTGCTGCACCATCTCCTGGATGTACTGGAGTAGAATGTCGTAGCCGATGTAGTCCGTCAGCTGGTAGACGAGGCTGTCCGAGACGCCCAACATCATCGGGTCCACCAGGTACTTGAACACCGGGATAGTGGTGCCGGAGATAAAGCCCTTCTCCTTCTCGGTCAGCTTTGTGTCGGTTGCAGCCTTGTTCTGGATGCTGGAGAGAATGTCCTTGATCTGATTTTTCAGCGCGTTCTTTTCGGTAATAGTAACGGTCGCGTCGGCCACCACCTTCAGGCACTTCTCGCTGTCGTTGCAGTGGTAAATTTTCGCGGTGCCGCCCTCCATCACGGCCTTAATAATGTCACGATCCGTGGTGCGGGCAGGCAGCGGCGTGATGTTACCCTTCTCGTCAAAAATCAGGGTGCCGGTGAGCGTCATGATGAACTCCCTGAGTTCTTTATTCCCGCTGAACATGCCGTTCTTGCCGAGCGCATTCCAGATGATATTGATGTTTTTAGTGATGCGCTCTTTATCGGCGGTACCGGCCTTGTCGCGCACCTTGTCGAGGCTGCCGCCCACGGTGCAGCCCTGGCGGGATGCCGCCCAGTCCGCAAACATGTTGCTCTCGCCGGCAATGTCCTGGCAGACCTTCTGCTGGGAGACCTGGGTGCGCGGAAACAGACCGCCGACAATCCCCTGCGCCGCCTGGCAGGAGCTGAGGTTCATGCTGTTAATATCGCTGGCCATCTTCTGCAGAAAGTCTTTTGCGGTCTTGATTTCCGGTACCGTGGTCTGCAGCGCCAGATCGAAGAAGTATCCAGCCGCATTGGACATAATCTGCTTGGCGAAACGCTGCAGCTGATCGCTGTTAATAAAGCTGAAGGAGCCCAGATAGGCATCGATGCCGCCGCAGCCGGCGTTGATGTCGGGCAGCGTCATGGAGATAAGCTGGACGGTTTTCACCTGCGTGCGCGCGTAGAGTGAGCCGCCAGTGGCGTAACCCGCAGCCTGCCCCTGCCAGACCTGAGGCTGGCTGGTGTTGGACGCAAAGCCCAGCTTATTAAAGAAGGTATTCATGTCACTGTTCACGTCGGCACTCACGCTCGCTGAACACGCAAGAAGGAGGCCACACAGTATGGAGAGAGGTTTACGGACGAACATCAGCACCCTCCCGGCTCGCCTGCAGGGCGAGTTTTCCCATTTTTCGTTTTAGTATGAACATTTGCCCTTTCGTATAAAGCGAGTTCAGGATTGCATAAACGCCACCTGCAACGGCAAGCCCGCCGCTCAGCGCGATAAATATCAGTGGAATGGCGTACATCAACACGTTCCACAAATCTTTCAGCTGCAGGTGACCGTCCCTGAGCCAGTCGCCGACGCAGGCATCGAAAACGTATGTCATTAAGACGCGCGACAGCACGCCAGCAATGAGCAATATGCCCGCCCACTCAGCATAAACGCCGAACCGTGCGTCATCTTTCCGTGCCCTGAGCGCGATTAACTCTGGCGTCGTAGCTCTCTGAAGCATTCCGGAAGTCATCATGTCGTGTTCCTCTGCATTGTTCTGATCAGCCATTGTTACCCACTCCGCGCATCTGAAGGACCGTATCCATACGGGCCATAAAGCCCTGTTCGTCGGTTGCGCCCTGCAGCAGGAGCAGGGCTTCAAGGGTGTTTACGTTGACGAGAAAGGTGGTTGGCGTGGCCACGGGCAGGTTGGGGAAAAAGGTTTTCATCACCTCAGGCGGCGCGGGCAACGCATCGGGAAAGGACGCATCCCCCTGACCGTCGATGGTGTAGGCCATCACCCCAAAACCCACCCGCGCCGACAGCGACTTCAGGACCGGATCAAACTGGTGGCAGTACGGGCAGTGTCCCTGCATAAACAGCACGACCTTCCAGTCGGCCAGATTGACCTGGTGCCCGTTGCTGAGGCGGTACCAGACCGGCTGCTTCGCCGGAAGAGGCTTAGCTTCAGGGTCTTCCGGGGATGCTGGCAGAGATCCCGACGCTCGCGCGCCCTGTGGATGCCATAACGATTTGATCTCGTCCATTGTGGAAGCCTGTGTGGCCAGACTGAGGGTCATGAGCGCCACGGTAAACACGGTATGTCTAAGGTTCATGTCGGCATCCTCCGGCATCACGGGCCTTTTCGGCCTCACGGGCGGCATCAATCCAGCGGTTGATGATGCGGTAGCCCCCCCAGAGCGCCATCGATACGCCGATTATCTGCGCCAGAAGAATGGCCATCTCCGGCTCGCGCCGGACCAGGCGGGAAACAATGTGAAACCATATCCCGAGGCTCAGCACCCATAATCCGGGCACGTCGAACTCAGGCAGGCGAAAACGGAATTTGCGCATGCGAACTCTCCCTGTATTAAAAGTTGGGGGCAAAATCAGTGGAAACGTTGAGGAACTGCTTCGCCAGGTCATCCTGGCTGATAAAGCCATACGAGACGGGCTTGACCGTCCCGCTTCTAGGGTCGGCCAGCATCAGCGCCGGGAAGTAACGAATACCCAGCCGGCTGGCCTGACCTCCGTCCATTCGGGTATCCGGCAGGAGTGGATTCACGATACCATCCACGGAGACCGGAATGACGCTGAGGTGATACGTCTCGCGGAAGTTTTTAATGACCTGAACCAGCTGGCCGTCTATCGGGTCCTGTCCGCGGTAGAAGAACATTACGCCATAGTGCTGAGCCAGCGTTTCAATGGCGCGGCGCTGGTCGGCAAAGTCCGCCGCCAGCTGGTTGCGCACGGTACCGTTGTAGTGGCTGTGCTGCAGGTTGTAGTCGAGTTCTGGGTGTTCGAGCATCGCCTTTTTGGCGCTCATCGAGAACAGCCCGGCCTGCTGCGTCCAGTAGTTCTGCAGGCGGAAGTAGCGGGTAAAGTTCTCCACGCCCGGATACAGAATGGCCTCGTACATCGCCCGCTTCGTGGCCTGCTGGAGCATGGCAAGCTTCTCCATGATGTCCGGCGAGGCCTGCTGAGGTTGTGTTGAAGAGGATTTGTCATCCTCCGGCGTTCTGTGCGATTCGTTGTACCACTGCCAGCCTGCATCTTTTCCTGTGGCGGAAAAAACGCAGCCAAGAAGCAGCAGCGCTAACGCTGTCATTCTCTTTTTCACTGGAACCTTCCTTATCCCGAAGCAGGTCGGTTATCGTTTGAAAAGCGGGTTTACCAGCCACGCCAGCAGAACTCCCGCCACGAAAAGCACAACCATCAGCGCCATAAAAAACACATCGATGCGCGATGTTTCATCAACGATATTTGCGCACCAGTAAAGCACCGGTGAGGCGACAATCAGGCTGATGATAAGGCGTCCAGTAAATCCTTTAATTTTCATGATGGAGAGTCCTGAGTGATGAGTGGCATACTATTTGTTCTTCAGCTGCGCGGCGATTTCCTCGCGGACGCGTTTCGTCAGGGTATCGTTATCCGGGATTTTCTTGTTCTTCTGCAGATCGTCGAAAAAGTTCGAGAAGTCGAGCGCTTCAAAATTAATCTGCTGCAGCTCGGTCTGGGTGATACCGCGACAGTCCGGGCTGCTGGCCTTGCCAAAGCCGATGTGAAGCTGACCGTTACGTCCCTGCTGCTGCACTATCTGAGCCAGCTTAGAGTCAAACTGACAGTAGCTGCGCTTCTTCTCGAGACAGACGCCGAGCACTTTTTTTGAACAGAACTCACCGATACTGACCGTGAGCTTATTTTCTTTGGCCTTGCCCAGCGCTTTCTCCTCGCTGCTGCACCTGGCAAGCCCGACATCCTGGCCCCAGCCGCCGTCTTTACAGCAGTTGCTGAAGCCTGCCGCAAACTTCTTGCAGAACTTCGCGCTGCCGGTAAAGGCGCGCACGTTAATGCTGTTAATGGCGGCCACGTCCTTGCCCGCAGCGGCCAGCGCGGCGAGTGCCGAAACGACAGGTGCAAAATCGTTGTTTTTACCGTTCTGCGCCCGCTCACAGTCACCATCAAGACAGAAGGTGTCGCCACCGCATATCATCACCTGACCGGAGGTACGTGTTTCACAGGAGTACGTCGCGTATTCATGCAGGCAGCAGCTGCCGTCTTCTGCCGTGAAGGCGCAGGTGCGTGAGGCAAGCGTACAGGCCGGATTGTTCATGTAGGTTTTGCAGGTGCCATTGTCAGCAGCCTGAGTCATATACGTGTCTTTGTACATCCAGCAAGCCTGCGTGACTTGGTAGGGCTTGCCCTCAACCACAACAGTCTTAGTACTGCCCGGTTCAATACACTCGGTTTTCTTGAGCGTACCTTCACTTTTGCTAAACGGGCAGGATTCACTCCATTTCACCACCGGCTTTGGCGCATATCGCTCTGCTTCCATGACAAACGTGACCTTCAGAACGTAGGTTCCGTTTTTCAGGTTGCGGACAAAGGCGTCGCGCCCGCTGTCATAGTGGCCGCTGGTGTTATAGCGCATGAGCAGAGAAATTTTTTCACCCTTCGCAACCTGACGCACCGGGGCACTGAAGGCGTGCCGCTCGTTGAGCTTTGTGTTCAGTGAGGCGCCGGAGATCTTTACGGTGTAGTTAAACTGCCCGCCGTTGTAATTCGGCTTGGCCGGAAAACGCATGTCCAGCGTTCCGTTCCTGATGGTTCCCTTTTCGGGGACGATGAAGTCATATCTGACCCACCAGTCACTGAGATAAACCGGGCCTGATTTTGCCGGATCCAGCACCAGTTCCGTTTTGACCGTCTCCACCGAGCCGGTGACCTCAACGCTGGCCGAGCGGATGCAGGCCTGCTCAACCAGCAGGTCACGCTCACAGCTATAGTTGGTGAACTCACTGCGGGTAATATTCTGCGCGTCGCACTGCAGCTGCCCGGTTTTGCCGATGATGGCGTCTGCCCGCGACTGGACGTCCTGGCTGGCCTTAATAAACGGCGCGTCGGGTGAAATGGCCTCCTTCGGGTTGTTGATAAACGAGTCGGTCACCGCCTTTGTTGCTTCGTTGTGGGTCCAGCCACTGTTACCGTCCGCTTTCAGCGCACCGTCGCCGGTCGACGTGACGCCGCCATAGTATTTTTGCGCCTCCGGCGTAGCGGTATAGCCGGGGAGACTGGCCTCAGGGCTGAAGTTTTTCAGGCTGCTCTCCCCCTGCCCCTTCACCTGTTTCGCAAAGTCAGCGCCGGCTTTGTACTGCGCACCGGCATCAGCGAGTGCATTCACGCCCGCCATCGGGGTGGTGAAAGCCAGCACCGACATCAGCAATACTCTTCTCATCTGGTCTCCCCCCTGCTCAGCAGCCGCTGCGCCTCGTCCCGACAGTCGCCCTTCTCCACCACCTTTTCAAGCGCCAGCTTAAGACGAAGATTGCCCCGGATGACGTCATGGCCACTTTCGCAGTACACCACCAGTGACGGCACGCTGGCGATCCCGTACTCACGAAAGCGGGTCGGGTCGATGGCGACGCCGCTGGCTGAACCGTCTTGAACAAGCGCCATCACGGCGGTCGCCGTCGTTTTCATGTCGTTGTTCACCATGCCCCGCAGGGTGGCGGGAATATCGTAGCGGCGGGCCTCGGTCAGCATGCGCTTAAGCCCCGTCTGTGGGATGGTAAAAGAGACGAAATAGAGCGCGCCGTGCGTCGGTTTATCCTGCTGGTCCTCGCGCTGGCGCTGTTTCAGCTCCCAGATAAAACGGGCGTCGTCTGCTGAAAGAGGGTTCTGGCGCACCTGCTGCTCCAGCATCTGGCGCAGCGGCGTGTTGTCCTGCACCCTCAGCTGCTGGCTGAAAGACTCCTGCAGACGAATAAACTCACGGTTCGCATCATCAGCCTCTGACGCCAGCGCAGTGCAACAATATGCTGACAGCAGCAGCGCCGCCGTCAGACCGGACAGAGTTTTCATGGAAGTTTCCTTTTTCTCAGAGGAAGACGCAGTTGCGCTTGCGCCAGAGAAGATAGCCGTAGTTTTTCTTCGTGTTCGGCGGGTTACGCCCCGTTTCCCAGCGCATGACCGTTCGGCCGAAGGGATGGCACTGCGCCACGTCCGGATACATATTCACCATCTGATAGCGCCAGCGCGTTTTGGGAATAATGGGTGACGGATACTCGAAGCAGACCTTTTTATCCTCCCCAATGCTCTCCATTATCTGCCCCTGACGGTGCAGCTTGAACGCCATGCGCTCGCTGACCAGAACGGAAGACTGCAGGGGGCTGGACTCATTGCTCACCCAGCCGTTAAAGGGATACATTGACCCCTGCGATCCGGCACACCAGAACAGCGCGTCAACCGACGTTTTTGCTGCACTGGCCACCGCGTCGGCCGCACATGCGCCCTGTGCGATGGGGTTGGCAAAAATGACCGCCTCCGGATTCAGAATGGAGGTCAGAGCGCTGTCCCCCCATGTCGGGTCGATTTCAGACAGGTATCCGATATCCAGATCGCCGCCCTGCAGACACCCGAGAGAGGTGATGATATTGAGCCAGTACGTCAGCGGATATTTGTACCAGTGCACGTGGTAGAACGCGCCATTGACCTGTTTGTCATCTTTTTTGGCGGTGCCCATCCCCATTTTCCCGAGATTAATGGTGAATCCGCCGAGGTTCACCATGCAGCCCGGAGAACGTGCCACATCGGTCATGGCCATCGGCTCCCAGTACCCTATTGCCAGGCCGACGCGCTGAAATACCGGGGGTGGCATTGGACAAAACTGTATCGGGCTACCGGGATTGGACGTGTCCGGTAAATCCCCGCCCGTGACTTTTGTGCTGCCGAGCGACAGGGGAAACATGCAGCGCCAGCAGATATCGGCGATCGGATTGACGAAGCGCCCTTCGCAGGCGGCATCCGCCGCCGCCATGTGGCTGTTACCCCACAGAAGCAGTCCGAGCAGAGAGACGGTCAGCATTTTCACCGGACACCTCCCGCGTCATGCTGCGCCATATTGGGCGGAATAATTTCCACCTGCAGGCGCTTTCCGCTGGGTGCCGCCGTTACCCGCGCCGGCACCTGGCTTATGCCGAACCGGGTGGTCAGCACCCCGTTCTGGTCGAAGAAAATACGGCTGTCGAGCTTCTCCGACGTTTGCGGAATATTGCCCTGAACCAGAATGATGCGGGTGATCAGGGTGTCAGGCTTCTGTCGCTGTACCCACACGAGCTGATCCGCATCGTCGCCGTTGATAAACAGCAGCGTTTCGTTAAACGGCACCACATCAAGCGGATTAAAGACCTGCCCCGCCTGAGCAAACACGTTGCCCCTGTCGTCGGCAAGCGCCTTGTCCACCCGCACGCTCGGATCAAACCAGCGCCGCTCGTAGCGCACCGCGCGGATTATTCCCTCAACGGCAGGCGGGCGCTGGCTGTTGCGCACCACGCGCGCCTTAAACTCCGCCATCTTTTTGTCCATTTCGCCGGACTGCGCCAGCGTCTGCAGCCGGCTTTCGATAACGGTCAGCATATCCGGCTCCGCCACCGGCCAGAGATCGCCCCACGTCCCGAGGTCAGCGGCCGTCACGCTGCCGGTCAGCAGCGTCAGGCCCAGGGCAAGGGCGCGCATCACGCCCCCTCCTTCATCCGGCGGGCCACGTCAGTCTGGATTTCACGCGTGATATCCGGCGCCCCCTGCACCACGGCAGGTGCGACAAGGATGAGGGCACGATGGCGGATCTGCCAGTCCAGGAGGCTGGCCACCAGTGACGCGTTAAAGCGGTCTGAGAGTGCTTTTGTCTGCGCCTCGTCCAGCGAACGGCGACCGGCGCTGTCAAAGAAGGCATCCACCGTGGATTTCATGTTGAAGGCCACAACCACAGGACGGTTAAGCTGGCAGACCAGCCAGCTGACGCCTGCGCTCGCAGCCAGCGTGCCGGCAATCAGCGCGGCGTTAATGAGTACGTGTTTTTTCATGAGATGGTCTTCCCTTCATGCTCGTGAAGCCAGCGCTCCAGCGCGGCCATTTCCGGCCCGGATTTTTTCCACGCCAGCTCCCAGACGGCTTCGTGAATACTCAGCCCCTCCCGGCGTCGCTGCTGCAGAAACTCAAAGTCCGGACCGTCCGAGGAGTACATTGCCCGGCTGAGCGGATCGACGAACAGGCGGTGCCAGGACGTCAGGTGCTCAACCGACAGCATAAAGCTGCTGAACCAGTTGTCCTTCGCGCTGCCAAAACCCTTAATTATGTCGCGCTGCAGCTGCGAATACTGGTCCGGGTACAGCTGGTTGTACTTGGCGAACTCTTTAGCCGACTGCTTGAGGATAATTTTGTAGGACGAGTTACCCCATGCCGCGCGGGCGGCGCTGGAAGCCGTTTCCGAGTCAA
Organism: Candidatus Erwinia dacicola; assembly: GCF_001756855.1. Classification (GTDB taxonomy): domain Bacteria; phylum Pseudomonadota; class Gammaproteobacteria; order Enterobacterales; family Enterobacteriaceae; genus Erwinia; species Erwinia dacicola. The sequence continues at coordinate 11,669 of NZ_MAYS01000183.1, forward strand.
AGTCGACGATATTCTGCGTAATGGTGATGTACGAACCGGTATGGCGACGGGCGGTACGGTAGCCCTTCTCGATAAACGCCCCGACCTTGTTATTTTTGAAGTCCAGCAGGCGCCAGCCTTCGTCTATCACGTTGAGCTTCTTCAGGCTGCGCGGCGTGCGGTACATGCGGTTCTCAATGTAGAGAATGAGCGAGAACATCACCGCCACCAGAAGGGACGGCCTGTCCTCCAGTCCGCCGAGCTCAAGCACCACCATCCGGGCTTCGTCCTTCAGGGACGGTTCGTCGGAGTTAAAGTAACTGCCGTACACCCCGTCGCGGGTGTACTGGGTCAGCAACACCACCATCTCATCGAGGCGGCTGCGGATGGTTGGCGATCCGCTGTACTCCTCGCTGTCGCGGGCCATCATCAGGTAGTCCACCACGTCGTCAATGCGCGCCTGGTTTTTCTTCGTAAGCCAGGTGGCCTTCACCGCCTTGAGCAGCAAACCTTCGTGCACCTCGTCCAGGTTGCCGTTGGGGCTGGCCATCACGGACAGCTGGTCCCGCAGGCGTTCGGCCATCTCATCGATGGTATCGTCGGTGACGTTAGCGAACGGGTTAAACTTCAGCGTCTCGCCGTCGAGGTAGACCCCGCCCATGTTCTCGCAAAGTGACTTGTAGCCGTCGCCCATGTCGAACACCACGGCGAAGCCGCCGGAGTCGATGACACTGCGTATCAGGGGCTGGATAAGCCCGGTTTTCCCCGCGCCGGAGGTGCCGCACACCGCCATATTGAAGTTGGTGTTACCCATGCCGCGGCTGAACAGGTCGATAAACGCCAGCTGGTTGCGGTAGGTCGGTGCCAGCAGGCCGGAAGTGGCCAGCGGACTGTCCGCCACCACCGGCATCAGATTGGCGACATTAAAGCTTTCGGCGCGCTGCAGCACGCCGGACTCGCGCAGCTGCTTAAAGAGGCCGCCGCCCGCCATAAACGGCAGATTCACGAGAAAATTGCGCATATGGTTAAAGCGTGGGGAAATCAGCTCGAAGCCATTTTTACGGAAGCTGTTCAGCACGTCCTGCTCGACCTTCAGCGCAGTTTCCTGGACATCGCGGCAGAAGAGGGTCACGTTCAGAAAATAGCTCACCAGCGAGGACTGCCCGGACGACAGGCGCTGGCGCAGATCGCCCCACTCTTTTGCCTCCTGCGCCACGCCCGGGAAGAACTTGGCGTAGCTGGTCTTGGACTTCTTCTCAAGATCCATGAACTTCAGGTTGGCCTCGTTCTGCGCCTTCACCTGGTCTTCCACGCTAAGGACCAGCGTCAGGATAAACGGACACGAAACGGACAGTTCCGGGTTGAGAAGGTTGCTGTAGTTGTCGGCCATATTCCAGAGGAAGGCCAGCTCCGGATTTTTGGTCAGCTGAAAATTCATGATGCGCGCGGTGCTGTTGCGACCGTTACCGCGCAGCCCCAGCGTCATGTAGTCGGCCTTCACCTTCAGGTCAAAGGTATCGTCCACGCACTGGTAGTTCAGATCCTTGAGCGGGTCCAGTTCCCGTTCGGTGGGATACAACGCATCCGGGTTGTGGTTAATCATTTCGCCCGCAATGCGGATGAAGGCATCCGCGTCCACGCTGCGGGTGGCTATCTGCGCCCCCTGCAGCGAGGCGCGGATGATTTTGACCTGGTTTTCCATCTCCATCACGCTGGCCTTACTTCCGCGCTTACGGGGGACGCAGCAGGAGATGTACACCCGGTAGTTACGCAGGGTCAGCGGCAGGTTGAGGTGATCGGGCAGCGGGAACCCTTCTTCTGCGGCCCTGAGATAGTAGGCGCGGGTGATGGCGTTGAACGTATCGGCCTTTTCCCCCGTCCATGAGAGCTCGCGCAGGCCATACTCGATATCCTGACCCACCAGATGGCTGGACACCAGGTGAACGGCCATCGGCACCTCGCGGGGCAGCTTGGTGCGCATCAGATTTTCCAGCGACGACACGATAGTTTCGTTGGCGCCGTTGATGGGCTGCGCCTCCAGCATAAAGCCCATCGTCTTCTCGTTCATGAAGAGGCCGGTTTCCGCATCGTAGTCGCGGTACGGCAGCACGCGGCTGAACTGCGGGAAGCGCATCTGCCCGAGGACATCGTTCGCCTCAGAGGACGCATTGGGCATCTTCAGCGCCGTCAGCAGCGAGTTGACCGTGCGGGTGACGGTATCCAGTGGATTACTCACGGTTATCCTCCTTTTTATTGTCGGCCGTTTTGACTGTTTCCGTCGCAGGGGCCGGGCGGCTGGCAGGGATACCGTAGCGAAAACGCGCTGAGCGCATCTGACCGTACAGGCAGAAATACGGACGGCATCCCATAAGCAGCGCCGCCCCTGAAAACACAATGGCCATCACAATCCACAGCAACTTAAACGCACTCAGCGCTCCGTCAACATGACCGGCATATCCTTTAGCATCGGTGACGACGCTTCCCCGGTTATGGCAGACGGCTGAGGGAGCGTCATGCAGCGTGAGGCCGGAGGACTTGCCCTGCGGGGCTGGAGGTATAAAGGGGTCTAAAGGTTCATCGCGGCAGGCCGCAATACGAAACTCGCCACTGCTGACGTTATGCGTGACGGCCATAATTTCCTGCGCCATCGCCTCTCCGGGCGTGGTGTTCTCCATCCACAAAAGCATGGCAACCAGCAGCATCAGCGTGGCGGCAGGCCAGATAATCAGATAGTGAAAAGCCCAGGCAAGCCATCTAAGGCAATACAGCAGGACGGACAGAAGCTTAAGCATCATTCCCGTTACCTCCGGGATTCAGCGGAAACCAGACGCTGCAGTTCTGACGGATAGCCTCCGCCAGCCTCTCCCCGTCCTCTCCGCTATACAGCGCTTTAATCCGGCTGACGTCAGACTTCGCCAGGAAAACCCGGGTCATCTGCTGTTTTGTTACGCTCATACCTGAGCCTGCTTTACCCAGGAACAGACAGTGCCCACGCTGCCGTTGCATTATGTGTTGAGAAATCCCAGCCTTCCCGTCGAGGGCGGGAGCGCTCTGCTGAGACGCTGAAAGCCAGAAGTCGCGCTCTGCGGCATTAACACAGATGACACGCATCCCCTGCGCCTCGCAGCAGGCCGTAATATCGTTAAGGTGACGGGTTTTCCCCGGACCACCGTTATCCCTGGTTGTCATGATGTTCGTCTCCTGGTTTTTTGCCATCGTTCTGAATGTCTTTGCGCAATTCACGCCAGTCGCGGATTTGTCGTTCTGATAAAAATGTCCGCATAACATCAACGCTGATGGCTGTCTTACCGCTACCGGTTTTCCCCACGACCATCACATTGGTTTTTCTTCTTCCCATCGGTCACCTCAGATACTGTTTTTGTCGTATTTCCAGAACCCGCTGGCATTCCGTACAGGTACGTACGCCCGGGATGGCCTGCTGCCGCCTGAGGGGGATGCGATTGCCACAGCATTCGCACCGTTTACGGCTTTTGCCCTCCAGGCAGGACCGCTGCCTCGCGGCCTGTATATGAAGCTGGTTCAGCAATTCGTCCTGCTCCTGCAGGAGATCGAGTTCGTCTGCCATCAACGCTCCCTGCTCACACTGTCCGGACACGCTACCGCCCATCCCTTTTCACGTTTCAGGGCACGCGTGATAACGACAGATTGTTAAAATGGGTGCCACACACGGTGGCGGTTCAGGTTTCAGTTAACGCGCGGGGTTCCCCACGCTGAGGGTTTCACAACAAAAAACACCCGCGTCGGCTGGTGATAAACGTCCTGCGTATCGATATAGGGCGCGATCCACAGCCCGGCCGTCTTTTCACCGACGCGAAGCGGCCTCGGGTCCACGATGGACTCGCGCCCTGGCGGCGGCACAGTAACCGGCGTGACCGTGGAGAGCGGCCCCCGTGAGGCTGAGTGCGGCTGCGGGCGGGGGAGAGTCGGTGTACCCGTCAGAGGTGCATTCCTGGATGCGATGGCATGCACCGGTTCAGCCGGCAGCGTCAGGGGCTGCACGGACCGGGTCCGGAAATTACCCTCAGCCAGGCGCGGCAGCGATGTCGCACCCGGCTTTACCGCGCTGGCCTCCTCCAGTCGTTTGGCTTTCTCATTGGCCTGCTCGATGGTCATGCAGGTATCGGATGTCGTCGCGTTACACTCAAAATCGCTCGTTGTACCGGCACATCCCGACAGCGTCAGGAGACTGGCCAGCGTGAGCGCAACAGGCACTGTCTTGTTCATTTGCGGTTCCTTTACGTGGGGTTATTGTGAGTCGGCCTTCGGCATAAACTGGCTCTGGTTAAGCCTGCCCAGCTGGTTGAGCATCTGGTCGGTACTGAACCCGTTCATGCCGCCCTGCGGGACTGACGGCGGCGGAACCGGGCTGCGGTCGTCGCCCTCCGCTTTGCTTCTGTCATTCTCGTGCGCCAGCTCTTCAATGGTTTTCAACTGAAAACCGTCCTGAAAGACAACGGTCACTTCGTTACCCGCCCCAATCGGAATGACGGGGTGGTACTGCTCTGCGCGTTTGATGTAGTAGTCGCTGAGGGTCTGGGCGGCTTTGGAGGCGCCTCCGCCAATCCCCATCTTCATCACGTCACCCGCGCCGAGTGATGCCGTGGCGCCGAGTCCGACCGAAGGCTGGGACGCGGTCTGCACGCCCTGACCGATGCCGTCAACAAATCCCGCGCCCCATGCCCAGCCGAGGATTTTGCCGTTTCGCATCACCACCTCGCCCTTGATGCCGTTTTTTCCCCGGAAGCTCACGTGCCCAGCAATGGGCTGGTCGATGGTGACGCCGTGCTTCAGGCAGCTGATGTTGCGGGTGCGTACGATGGCGCGTTCGCTGGACACGTCGCCCCAGGCTTCAAGCCCGATGAAGCAGCCGGTCAGGTCGTAGCTTTTGCTGTTGGGCATTTCCACCCTGCCCGTAATGCGCAGCTGCATCGGCACCGTGGACTCGTTACCGGTTACGGAGGCGTTGGCGTCAGCCCCCTCAATCAGCATCGATTTGGCGAAGCTGCCCGACGGGATGTACGGCAGGGACGGACCTTTACTCTCGTCGCTGTGGGCAAAAGACTGCCGGTGCAGCTGGTTGGGTACGGGGATGGGCTGGTACTGCACCTGCGCCGGCGGCGTGACGCCGTTACCAGGATAGAACGCGGTCGGCGGCGGGACGGCCCCCGTCTGCGGCGGGAAACCGGTCGGCTGCGGCTCACCTTCAGGCCCCGGCGCAGGCACTGGCGGCTGCGGGGCCGGCTCACCCGATGCGGTGACGGGTTTCGCCCCCAGCGCGCTGACCTGAGCGGAAAGCGCCGCATTATCCTGACTGAGTTTGTCAATCTGGTGCTGATAGCCTGCCTGCCCCTTGCTGAGCAGCTCAAGCTCGCGGCGCATTTCGGCATACTGCTTCTGCATCTCGGAGGCGGTAGCCTGCATCTCGGTCGTGGCATGCTGCTGCACCTTCTGGTCAAAGGTGCTGTCCACCACGCCGGTCATATCGGGCGCAGGCTCGCCGGCGGCTGCCGCATCGCTGCTGCCCTCGTAGCGTGCATCCGCCAGATACCAGCCGCCGCCGCCCACCACGCCAACGGTCGCCAGCACGATACCCAGCCAGATAAACTGCTTGCGCTTCACCACTGAATTAATGCTGGCCATCAGCCGCACCTCCGCTGCTGATAATGAAGACCTGCAGGGCACCGCCCGCCATCAGCTGACGCGAGGCTTCACCGAACAGCACGCCGCGAATGCCGCTCTGCCAGAAGTCGCTTTCCGCGATGTTGCGGGCCATCCCGGTATTGTTGGTGACGCGAAAGCGCACCACCTTAAGGTGGTTGCCCACCCAGACGAGCTCGGGGACTGCGGATAGTCCGGCGGGCGCGGCAAGGGCTTCATGCGTGACGGGGATGGCCTGCCAGCCGGACGGAAGCTGCCCGCCCAGCAGATGCTGGCTCAGGGAAACCAGAGTGGCCTCGTAGGGGGAAGACTCTTCCCAGGTGCGCGCCGCTTCGCCCGTACCGGACAGCTCGCTGACCAGTTGGATTGTTCGCCCAGCGCCCGCACGTGGCACGGCCTGAACCGAGAAGTTGAGGCCGCGTTCGGTTTCCAGAATGAACGTGAAGGGCTTTTTGTTGAGGGTGCTGACAATCACACCACCGCTTGCCGTCTGTTCCTGACGCGTCAGCTCACCGTCGAGGCTGGTCAGGGCCGTCACGCGGTCACCTGCGACCGTAAAAAGGTTCGGGTCGGTGTTGCTGACCGCGATGCTGGCCTGTCCGCCGTTCGTCAACGGAACAATCGTGGCAGAAAGCGCAGCGGGTGCGGCGACCGTCTGACCGGACGCGAGCATCAGCAACGCCAGCAGTGCACGGCGACTATTTTTGTTCATCGGTGATTTCTCCGAAGTGACTGAGCCAGCTGATGCCGTCCTCGCGCTCGAACTTGAGAACGTACTGTTTCAGCTCGGGATACGGTTTCGAGTCGCCTATCCAGGTCTTCAGCTGGCCCCGCACGTCCACGCGGCTGCTTGCCGGGTAAACCTTCACGCTGGTCATATAGAAAGACGAGTTAACGTTGTTGTCCTTAATGCGCTTCGCATCCTCAGCAAGCCGGATTTTCAGCTCGTTCTGCGCCGCAGGTTTGACATAGGCCAGCAGCTGCTCATGAGAGGCATCAACGGTCTCCGGGGTGACATTCAGGCGAAGGGCAATAAGCGACAGGGCCATCTGCTGCAGGTAGGAGGCATCCGCCTGGTTCTGCGACACGGCAAACGGCGCGTTGAAAAGCATTGGCGTGACGATAGACTTCTGCTCATTCTGAAGGCGGTAGTTGTTGACGGCCTGAATAACATTGGTGGTGATGCTTCCCAGAATAACCACCCCCATAGCAATAAAGCCGATGGCAATAACCCGTTGTGTACTTAATCGTGCTCCGTGTTCCATCTGATTATTCCTGTCTATTTAATCCACTGGCGGTAGCATGAGTCGGGTACATCATGAAAAATCCCCCTCAGCAGTGAGGTCGGCATATACCAGTAGACCAGGTCCCGCAGCCATGAACTGCCCCGCCCTTTCTTGAGCTTTTTAATTCCGAGATAGGCCAGTACGGCAGCGATAATTCCGGGAATATAATGCTGGGTCCAGAATCCCCACCCCAGGCAGATAATGGCCGGAATAAGTTCATCCACAGGAAGGCCAAACCAGCGGCTCTGATTCGTCAGGGTTTCGGGAAAGCGATATTTTTTGAGAGATTCATCTGCCATATATGTTCCGTCTCCGGTACAGCTGGCAGTATGGAAATACCTGCCAGCCGGATTACAGGCAAAGCCCTCCCGTGAATGCTCGTGAAGGGCATTCAGAATTAAACCGGAATTTAATAGTCGGAAGTGGCTCTGAACGGCTGTCGCTGGATATCAGTATCCTGCGACAGACATACCTACCGTGACGAATACGGACAGGATCGCAAAGCCCGCCAGGAACTTGAGGTTCTTGGTCGTCATATACATCACGGCGCCCACCAGAACTTCGGCAAGGATAACCCACTTAACCACGCTGGAATCTTTACCAAATGTTCCTTTAACGGTTGCATCGCCGCTGGACATCAGATCTTTACCCGCAGTCGAGGCCAGAACCGTTTCAGGGAAAAACGCAGCAAGGGCTGCGACAGGCAGGGCAAACTTCAGCGCTTTGAGTAACGCGACCTTGCTGAATTTTTTCTTTGCACGGGGCGCGGGTACAGCGTGAATAACAGATACATCAGTCATATTTATTAATCCTTTAAATGTTAATGAAACAGCCATAAAAAAGGCCAATAATTCGTTAATGCCATTCAGTCGAAATTATTCGGTATCACCTCCACCATTTCAGCATTGTAAAAGTCGGGGAACTTGATCAGATGGTCATGAAGCCTTTCCCGTACTTCATAAGTCTTACACCATCCACTTCGGTTTTTTGCATTGATCAGTTTTAAGTTAGTTTCCTCATCAAACCTGACGGTCACAAAAAAACTCTTAGAAAAGTTTGGATTATCCATAACCCTGAACATAGGGAATCTATTGAGGTGATCTCTGACCCTAAAAAAAACCTCGAATCCGCGACTTCTGCCACTTCTCGACGTAGCAGAACGCAATAAACTCTCTGTCACAGAATCGAGTTTGAGTCTGACGGTATTTCCCAATGCTGGAGAGCTGCTATATCTCCTCATCACAACCTCCTTATTAAAAAGACATGCTGCAATAATATCCCAAAGAAGCACTCAGAGCGATATACTAAAAGTTCCCCATTCTTTAACAAAACGCTAACAAAACAGATTTCATAATTTCGCCTTACGAAGTAGATTGCACTTAGAATTAATTAATTCGAATGCATATCTGTGAACACCAGGTAAGAACGAGTGAGTCTTGAGATATAGAATCATGTCATCTTTATTGTCTATTTCCATAATAGAATAAGCTTTGGAAATTCTTTTCTTTGAAGCACCCGATGTTACACTTAGCAATCGAGATATAAATTCATGCGTAAAACCGCTGAAGAAAAGACAAAAGCTTTGGTAAACACCAGGCTCAAGGACTAAAGCAGGATTTTTAATTTCGCAAACATCATTCATAACATGATTAAGATATCTGCTATTGGCCTGACTAAAAACCACATCTTTTATAAAATGCCACAATATATACGATTCAGAATTAATACAAACCACCTGAAACAGAACACACCAGTAAAAATAATCCTCTATAACAAAGCTCTTTATTATTGCCATATCAGGATTAGCTAATGCATCGACCTCTTTTTCGAGAAGTGCACATTTCAACTCAAGAGGAAGTTTTTCAAACCAGTAGGCAGAGTCATATTCACAGCCTTTTATAACATTCGAAAAATTGTGGTTTAAATATACAAAGACACCAGAAGAATTTCTGATACAGATAGGAATTTCAGAATTATCAAAAATTTTGAATCCTGTTGCTTCTTGTTGTGATTGACTGGAATCAGAAGAACGCATAAGATCGCGCGCACTCATATAACCTCCTTGCTAGGCTGTGTGGGTAGCTGGTACTTAGGGGGGCAATCCCTGGGTACCAGCGATTCGACAAAACTTGCCGACAATCAAATTTTAGTTAGGACACTGATAAAATATACCTTTACCTTCAGTAATTGTCATTAAAAAAAACACAGTTAAATGTGATTTTTAAGACAT
>NZ_MAYS01000184.1 GCF_001756855.1 Candidatus Erwinia dacicola
GGTCAGAATTCGATCGGTATCGACAGCAACAGCCGCGGGGACTGTGACCATACTGACACCGACACTCAATGCTAATGTGCTTAACAGTAATAATTTGTTTTTCATCGGAAGCAAACTCTCGCTAGCAGGGAAAATGCCCATTGCTAAAATGACAGGCTGTATGTGTCTTGCAATGAATTGAACGGTGCTTGAAACATGGAGTGGCTGGCACCCCACGAAGATGATTACTTGGTAGCGCGGTCACCACGCAGTAGGCCATAGGCGCTGTCCGGGTAGTCACACGGCATCTGTACCGGCACTTGGTCGTTATCCGCTTCTGATTCAGTCAGCTGATAAGCAAACGGGTTTTTTTCACCCGGCAGGTCTGGCAGTAGGTCATTAGAACCTTTCGCCATATGCTGATACAGCTGACGGTAGTCGCGTGCCATGTTGTCTAACAGCTCGGCGCTGTGGGCAAAATGGTTAGTCAGCTCTTTACGATAATCCGCCAGCTCTGCTTTACTCTTTTCCAGCTCGTACTGCAGACTGCGTTGTTCGCGCAGTTTTTTGTTGCCAAAACGCATTGCTACCGCGCCAATAATAATCCCAACTACTAACCCAATAAGCGCGTATTCCCAAGTCATAATGACTCCCATATTGTCTTTGTTGTTACGTAAGGCTTTTCCATCTGATACCAGCTACTATAACCGCTAATGTATTGGAAGTGGAATGTTGCGGCAGCTTCGCTTAGTGTAGAACGACTTTTTTTCGACGGTCAAGACCGCCATAGGCATTTCTTTCAGAGAAAGTGACTCAATTATGCAAACGATGTCCACGCTGGTGCGCTACCAGCAAGCGCTGGAAAACAGCGAGTATCAGCCCGATGAAGTTCAGCGCACCGCCATGACCCGTTTAGACGGTATCTGGCAGGCGTTAAGCCGTGTTAGCCCTCCGGCGCCCGCCGCCAGCGGCGATCTGTTTGGCAAGCTCAACAAGCTGATGGGCACAAGCGAACCGACGACGCAGGCACCGTCTCGCGGTCTGTATATGTGGGGCGGCGTTGGGCGCGGCAAAACTTGGCTGATGGATATGTTTTTTCAGTCGATTCTTGGTGAGCGTAAGCAGCGCCTGCACTTTCATCGCTTTATGCTGCGCGTGCATCAGGAGCTGACAGAACTGCAGGGGCAGAGCGATCCGCTGCAGATTGTTGCCGACCGCTTCAAGGCGGAAACCGACCTGTTTTGCTTTGACGAATTTTTCGTGTCAGACATTGCCGATGCGATGCTGCTCGGCACATTGATGGAAGCGCTGTTCAGTCGTGGCATCACGCTGGTCGCCACTTCAAATATCCCGCCGGACGATCTCTATCGTAACGGTTTGCAACGCGCACGTTTTCTACCCGCGATTGAGATGATCAAGAAGCACTGCGAAATCATGAACGTTGATGCCGGTATCGATTACCGCCTGCGCACGCTAACCTCGGCGCATCTGTGGATGACGCCGCTCGGTGAAGAGACCGCCAAAGAGATGGAGCGGATGTTCTTGGCGCTAGCGGGAAAACCGCGTGAAGCCCATGAACCGCTGGAGATTAATCACCGTCAGCTGCCAACGTTGGGCGGGGCTGAGGGCGTTGTGGCGATGAGTTTCAATGTGCTGTGTGGGGAAGGGCGCAGCCAGAACGACTATATTGAACTTTCTAGCCGTTTTCACAGCGTATTGCTGTATGATGTGCCAGTGATGATTTACAAGACCGAAGACCAAGCACGGCGATTTCTGGCGCTGGTGGATGAGTTCTACGAGCGGCACGTCAGGCTGGTGGTCTCGGCGGAAACATCACTTTACGAGATTTATCAGGGCACGCGGCTGAAGTTTGAGTATCAACGCTGCGTATCCCGTCTGCAGGAAATGCAGAGTGAAGAGTATCTGCGACTGCCGCATTTGCCCTGAAATTTGAATGGGCGCGGCGGGATGAGGATCTTTTTTGCAGAAAACGTTCGATCTTTTAAGGCGACTTTTCTATAATCTTGCGGCCCCGCGTTACAGCAAAGGTTTCTTTCCCAAAAACTCTTTGTGTTCCAGTAACTCTTATCCGAAGGGGTGGGCTTACTGGTCAAGGTGGTCGTGTCAGCTCCAACCGTTTATTCAAGCGTTTGGGATTTCACCAACGTGTAACTTAATTTGGGTAAGTTTTTAGATGAAAACTTTTACAGCTAAGCCAGAATCAATCCAACGTGACTGGTATCTTGTTGACGCAACAGGCAAAACCTTAGGTCGTTTAGCGACTGAATTGGCTTGTCGCCTGCGCGGTAAGCACAAAGCGGAATATACTCCGCACGTTGATACTGGTGATTACATTATCGTTCTGAACGCAGAAAAAGTTGCCGTAACGGGTAACAAGCGTACCGATAAAGTGTATTACCACCACACTGGTTTCGTCGGTGGTATCAAACAAGCGACCTTTGAAGAGATGATTACTCGCCGTCCTGAACGCGTGATTGAAATCGCGGTTAAAGGCATGCTGCCAAAGGGGCCGCTGGGTCGTGCTATGTACCGTAAACTGAAAGTTTACGCGGGCAACGAGCACAACCATGCGGCACAGCAACCGCAAGTTCTTGACATTTAATCGGGATTACAGGCAATGGCTGAGAATCAAAACTACGGCACTGGTCGCCGCAAAAGCTCTTCCGCACGCGTGTTTATTAAGCCGGGTAGCGGTAACATCGTTATCAACCAGCGTTCATTAGAACAGTACTTCGGTCGTGAAACTGCCCGCATGGTAGTTCGTCAACCGCTGGAACTGCTGGACATGGTTGGTAAATTTGATCTGTACATCACTGTTAAAGGTGGTGGTATCTCTGGTCAGGCTGGTGCGATCCGTCACGGTATCACACGCGCTCTGATGGAGTACGACGAGTCCCTGCGTGGCGAACTGCGTAAAGCAGGCCTCGTTACTCGTGATGCTCGTAAAGTTGAACGTAAGAAAGTCGGTCTGCGTAAAGCGCGTCGTCGTCCTCAGTTCTCCAAACGTTAATTTTTTCTGCTCACGCAGAAACGATTATCGGGAAACCTGGTGTCCGGCACCGGGTTTTTTATTTCTTGCCTGCACAAAAAGCGCGAAACACGCACGTCTTTGTCATTTTCCCCGCAATTCGACACTCCGCTCCCCACAAGCTGGCTAAAATCTGGTAAACTATGCGTGACTTTGTTCCCATTGGCCGGGAAATGACGCTGGTATCCAGTGCAGTGGAAGATTGGTCAAACTTCGGGCTGATGGCAATAATGAGTCGCTGCGTGGATAGCTATTCGCAGTAATTTTCTCGATAAACTTGGAGGTTTACATGGCTGTCGCTGCCAACAAACGTTCGGTAATGACGCTGTTTTCTGGTCCGACTGACATTTTCAGCCATCAGGTACGTATTGTCCTAGCTGAGAAGGGTGTTAGTGTCGAGATCGAGCAGGTTGAAACGGATAACCTGCCGCAGGATCTGATCGACCTCAACCCGTACCGTACCGTACCCACCCTTGTTGATCGCGAGCTGACACTCTATGAATCGCGCATCATCATGGAGTATTTAGACGAACGTTTCCCGCATCCACCGCTGATGCCAGTTTATCCGGTTGCGCGTGGTGAAAGCCGCCTGATGATGCACCGCGTTGAGCAGGATTGGTATAGCCTGATGCTTAAGGTTGAAAATGGCACGGCGCAGGAAGCGGAAGCAGCGCGTAAGCAGCTGCGTGAAGAACTACTGGCTATCGCGCCACTGTTCGCCCGCACGCCGTTCTTTATGAGCGAAGAGTTTAGCTTGGTAGATTGTTACTTGGCCCCATTGCTATGGCGTCTGCCGCAGATGGGCATTGAGCTGATTGGTGCTGGTTCAAAAGAGCTGAAAGGCTATATGACGCGTGTCTTCGAGCGTGATTCCTTCCTAGCTTCCCTGACGGAAGCAGAACGTGAAATGCGCCTGCAAACGTGGGGCTGATTACGATGGAAATGTCTCAACTTACCGCACGTCGTCCCTACCTGCTGCGCGCTTTTTATGAGTGGTTGCTCGACAATAATCTCACGCCGCATCTGGTCGTAGACATTAATTTTCCGGGTGTAATGGTGCCCCTGGAATATGCCCGTGATGGTCAGATCGTTCTGAACATCGCGCCGCGTGCCGTGGGCAACCTCGAGCTTGGCAATGACGAAGTGCGCTTCAGCGCGCGTTTCGGCGGCGTTCCACGTCAGGTTTTCGTGCCGTTAATGGCGGTGCTGGCAATTTACGCGCGTGAAAACGGTGCAGGAACTATGTTTGAGCCAGAGCCAGCGTATGGCGAGTACGAGGCTTCTGATGCGCAGGATAGCGCACCGGAAACGGTAATGTCGGTTATCGATGGCGATCGTCCTGACGACAGCGATCAGGATGACGATAACGGTCCCGACGACGAGCCGCCGCACGGTGGTCGTCCGGCGTTACGCGTCGTGAAATAAAAAACGGGCCGTATGGCCCGTTTTTTTATACTGCCAATTCTTAATACACGTCGCGCAGGTAACGCTTCTCTTTCTTCAGCTGGTCAACGTAATCGGCTGCACGCTCCGCAGACATGCTACCAAACTGAGTAATCACCTGGTACAGCGCCTTATCGACGTCTTTTGCCATGCGTGATGCATCGCCACAAACGTAGAAGTACGCACCGTCTTCCAGCCACGTAAACAGCTCTGCGCCCTGTTCCAGCATGCGGGTCTGCACGTAAATTTTCTCAGCCTGATCGCGGGAGAACGCCAGATCAAGGCGGGTCAGCAGACCTTTCTCTTTCCAGCTGTTCAGCTCGTCCTGATAGATGTAGTCATGTTCCTGATGTTGGTTACCGAAGAACAGCCAGTTTTTGCCTTTGGCGCCCACCGTATCACGCTCCTGGAGGAAGGCGCGGAACGGCGCGATACCGGTGCCTGGGCCAATCATGATCAGCGGCGCATCGCCATTGGACGGCACGCGGAACGCTTTATTTGGCGAAATAAAGATCGCCGGCTTCTCACCACGCTTCACGCGCTCGGCCAGGTAGGTCGAGCACACGCCGCTGCGCGCGCGTCCGGCGCGGTGATAGCGCACGGAATCAATCGTCAGGTGCACCTGATTCGGGTGCGCCTTCTGGCTGGAGGAGATGGAGTAAGCGCGGTGCTGTAACGGGCGAAGCAGGACAACAAACTCAGGAATGCTCAGCGCACGGGTAACATCGAGCTGCAGCAAGTCGAGGGTATCTTTGCCCCACAGCCACACGCCAAGCGCATCTTTGTCATCGTGCTGCAGGACGTGGCGCAGCTCCTGGTTGGTGGTGTTTTGGCCTACCCACTCGATCAGCTTGCGCGAAGGCTCGGAAATCTCGAACTGATAGGTCAGCAGGTCACCTAGGCTACGTTCGAAGCCAGGGACCGGCGTATCGTAATCGGATTTTAGCTGCGTCAGCAGCAGGTTAACCAACGACGGTTCGTTCACCGGGATCACCCCCAGTGCATCGCCCGCTTCGTACTTCAGGCCGCTGTCGGTCAGGTCAAACTCGAAGTGACGGATGTCCTTACCGGAGTTTTCACTGGACAGACGCTTGTTGGTCGCCAGCGCTGCCGGATACGGGTTGTTCTTGTTGCTGCCCGGAATGACTGGCGCTTCCGGCGCGCTTTCCAGCACTGTGCCGCTGCTGCCCGCGCTGGCGGCAAACTGAGGCATGGAAGCGGCGATCCACTCGTTGGACGGCTCTTCAAAGTCGATATCGCAGTCAATACGGTTGTAAACGCGTTTCGCGCCCAGCTGCTCTAGGCGCATATCAATAAATTTACCCGCCTGGCAGAAGCCGTTGTAGCCGGTATCACCGATAGCCAGAACCGCAAAGTGCATCTGCTCAAGACGCGGCGCGGTGCTGGTAGAAATCGCCTGCCAGAACAGCTGGGCATTGTCCGGCATCTCGCCTTCACCGTAGGTGGAGGTGATCACCAGTACGTGACGCATGGTGGCGAACACTTCGATATCCACTTCGCCCAGCCCCTGAACCACGGGCACCAGACCTTTGGCGCGGGCGGTTTTCGCCGCGCTCTGCGCTAAGGCTTCAGCATTACCGGTCTGCGAACCAAACAGGATGTGCAGCTGGGTGTTGGCAGCCGACGCTACCCCGCTTGCCGCTTGCGGCTGGTTTTCTAGCACTAGCAGGCGTGAATGTAACCCAGCAAGAAAGCCCGCCAGCCAAAATTTCTGTTCGCCATTGAATGGCGCATCTTCAGGAATATAAGGAATCTTCATTAGCTATGTACTCAATCCCGTTCTCTATAAACTGTGTTATCAGGCTAATTTGCCAACCGCTGCCGCCAGTTCTGGCAGCGCAGCGCGTGCAAACAGCTTTTCAAAGTCAGGCAGACGCCCCAGCACTTCCCGGTTACAGGTATCCTGATACAGGATCCAGCCGTAGGTTGCTAAGCTGTCCATGGAGCGGATATTACGCTGCGTCAGGGCGGCTTTATAATCTGACATACGCTTGGCGCCAATCAGGTAGGAAAGCTCTTCGTCACTGTAGCTTTCAATAGCCGCACGACCGTGGCGCTGCAGCTTACTGATCAGGGTGAGATCTTCCGTCATCAGCAAGTTGCGCACCGCTTTTTCAACGGCTGGATCCTGCACCAGCGTGCCTTTCGGCAGGCGGGAGAGCGCCAGCTGCTGTGCCGAACTCAGCACGGTGTAGTTGTTCAGCAGCACCAACATCTCAGGGGTGTCGGTCGCGCCGTAGCCCGGAACCGCACCGTTTGCGATCGCCTTGCCATCCCGCCATGCGGCTTTAAACTTCGCCACTTGGTGAGCGGCCAGCGCGGTAGATAACTCATCCAGCAGATCCTTGCGGATCTTGGCTTTCAGGATCTCAGTGCCGTCTTGGTAGAGCAGCAGGGAGCGCGGCATCACGTAGACGAAATGCTGGCTCTCGCTTTCCCAATGATCCAGCAGCCACTGCGCATGCGGCGAGTGGGTCGCGTCCAGATGCCAGTTTAGCATCGTCAGCACCGCGTCTTTGTGTACACGCGCCATCTCGTTGTCGTCGGTAATCGAACCGAGCATCACCGAGTTAGCCGCTACGGAACCCGCCAACGTGCCGTACGGGTCATACTGATAGGCGAAGCCGCCGCTCATGCCGTTGCCGAAGCCGGTACCGTAAGTGCCGAGGTTGAGCACCGCGCCGTTGGTCATATATTCGCAGCAGAAATCACCGACACCTTCGACGACCGCCGTGGCACCGGAGTTACGCACGGCGAAGCGGTCACCCGCCTGGCCCTGAGCAAACAGACGCCCGCCGGTGGCGCCGAACAGCGCGAAGTTACCGACCAGCACGTTGCCTTCGGCATCCTGCGAGCCGCCGCTAGGCGACATCACCATGATCTCGCCGCCGCACTGGCCCTTGCCGACGCCGTCGTTACAGGTGCCATAGTGCTCAAGGCGCATGCCGTCGTTACAGAACACGCCGTAAGACTGACCGGCAGAGCCGGACGTGGCGATGGTGACGGTACCCGGTGCCAGATAACGGCGACCGCGATCGTCCAGCAGGGCTGCCGGAATAGCGCTCAGCTGCTCCGCGTCCAGCTGATGGTTCAGCAGGCGTTCGATATCAATCGCCAGCTGGCCGCCGATGCTCTTATTTCGGTTGTTCAGGGTGATGCCATCGCCAAGGGCGATAGCAGTCAATCCCTGAGTGACCAGCTGATCTTTCACCAAGTCGACCCAGCCATCGTCCAGCTCGAAATCTTTTTCCAGATAGACCGGGCGGGTAATTTTTAGCTCCGGCACCACGGTTAACATGGCGCGTAGATCCAGCTTGCCGACTTCCAGCGGGTGAACCATCAGGTGCAGCAGGTCAGAACGTCCACGCGCTTCACGCAGAGAGCGCAGGCCGAGGCGCGCCAGCATCTCACGCACTTCGTGCGCGACGTTGATGAAGTACTGTGCCAGCTGGCGCGGATCGCCGTCAAACGCTTCGGCATTGGTGGTTAATCCGGCCGGGCATTTCACGTTACAGTTTTTCGCCATGACGCACTTCAGCATCATCAGCGCGGTGGTGCCGAACTCGAAGCTATCGCCGCCTAGCAGCGCGGATTTCACCACGTCGCTACCGGTCTGCTGAGCGCCGGAGCAGCGGAGCAGCACTTTTTCGCGCAGGCCGTTAGCACACAGCGCTTGGTGAACTTCGGCGATGCCGATCTCCGCCACGCGGCCAGTGTATTTCAGGCTGGTGACGGAAGCCGCACCGGTGCCGCCGGTGTTACCCGAGACGTTAATCACATCGGCACCGGCTTTCGCCACGCCAACCGCGATGGTGCCGATACCTTCAGACGACACCAGCTTCACGATCACGCGCACGCGCGCCGCTTTACAGTCGTGGATCAGCTGTGCCAGATCCTCGATGGAGTAGGTGTCGTGGTGCGGCGGTGGTGAAACCAGCTCAACGCCCGGTGTGCCTCCGCGCGCTGCGGCGATCTCAACGGTGACTTTCGCCGCCGGTAACTGACCGCCTTCGCCCGGTTTTGCACCCTGACCGATTTTGATCTCCAGCTCTTCCAGCATCGGGTCCGCTAGATAGGCTGCCCAGACGCCAAAGCGGCCGGAAGCGAGCTGCTTGATGCGTGAAGCGCGAATGGTGCCGTGGCGCGAGTAGTGCTCGCCGCCCTCACCACAGTTGCTCATGCCGCCAACCATGTTGGTGCCGTGCGCCACCGCTTCGTGCGCCGGAGCAACCAGCGCGCCGTGGCTCATCGCACCGGAGGCAAAGGTACGGGTAATTTCATGCGCAGGCTGCACTTCGCTCAGCGGCAGCACCGCAGAGATGGTGAAGATGCGCGACAGGTAGTCAGCCGCTTTGCCGTTGGCGCTGATGTGCAGCGTGTTTGCGCTGATTTCGCTGTGCCCAATTGCATCACCGAAGCGTTTTTTCAACACGCCGGACAGGGTGGTCAGTCGATCGTGCTCGCTTTTTAGACCGACGATGGCATCGGTCAGGCGCAGCGTGAACTGGCCTTCACGGTTTTCGACCGCCTGGCACACCATGCCGCGCACCGCAAAGACATTGTTGACCAGCGAGTAACGGCCCAGCTTGCGGGTAAATTCGGCTTCGCTGTCGACGTGGGTCAGATCCGCCGGGAAGGCGAGAATGTCACGCAGCGCCGCAGGACGGAGTTTACGCTCTTCCTGCATCAGGCTGGAGAACTGACGGTAGTCCAGGGTGATAGCAAAGTTATCAATCACCTCGTTCGGGATGCGTTCGAAGCTGCTGTCCTTAAAGGATTTGGCTTTGATGTCGAAAGCGTTATCCAGCTTAGCCAGCGTCATCAGGCGGATAAAGTTATCCTCCTCACGCGGCTTGTCGGAGAAACGGATCGGCTGCTCGGTCATATCGATGAAGGTACGCACGGCGATGGAGCCGTAAGAGTGACCGGCCCCTTCCGCGCGCTCTTTAAACAGGCCAAGCAGCGGCACTTCGTTTTCGCCCTGAATTCGCAGCGCGCTCTGATGCCAGTCCACCGCCATCTGCGCGATGCTGGCGAAGCCTGCGCCGCCGACTGGGGTCTTGATGTTCGGGAAGTATTTCTTCAGCACGCGATCTTCGGTGTCGAGGAAGTTCGGCTCGAAGAACTCACCGCAGCTGTAGCTTTCAACGGTACACAGGCCGACTTTGCCCATGGTTTTCATCAGCGCTTTTTCTGCGGCTTTGGCATAACGTTTAAAGGCTTTGTTGCCGCCTTCGCCTTCACCGTACTTCTCTTCCGCCCGCATCTGCACGCCGAGCGGATAGACCGCTGAAGCGCCGAAGCCGAGGGTGGCCGCGATATGGTGTGACGAAATGCTTTGACCGCTCTCCACCACCAGCGAGACGTCGAGACGCAGACCTTCCTGCACTAGTCGTTGGTTAATGGCGGAAACCATCAGCAGCATTGGAATGCTGGCGCGGGTTGAGGAGATGTGGCGGTCAGTGATCACCGCGATGCCGCCCTGTTCGTGGGCGAAATCGACCACTTCCTGCGCTAAATCGTCGATGGTTTTTTCCAGCGCGTCCGCGTTGGCGGCACGATTCAGCGGATCGACGCCAATCACCGGGGTGTAGAGCATCTCAAAGCGTTTGTACGGGGCAACGGTCTGCTCACGCAGCTGCAGCATATCCAGGTGGGTCAGGATCGGGCTTGGCACCACAATCTGCTTGCCTTTGCTGCGGCCGAGGTGCGGTTTAGCACCCAGCGCCACGCGCAGCGTCATGCCGTCGGCTTCACGAATGGAGTCGAGCGGCGGGTTAGTCACCTGCGCAAAGCGCTGGGAGAAGTAGTGGGCCATGCCGCCTTCGTGGTCGGACAGGGCATTGATGGCGTTGCCGTAGCCCATCGCTGAGATTTTCTCTGCGCCGGTGGTGAGCATCGGGTCCATCATGAACTTGAAGCTTTCTTGGTTGTAGTAGTACGCCACAAAACGCTGATAGGTTTTGAGGTCGCCGCTATAACGCAGTGGGGAGCCTTGTTGCTCCGCCGGGATCACCGGCAGCTCATCCAGCGTAACGCGCGACTGTGCCAGCAGCGCCGGGTAATCCTCTACCGCTGCCAGTTTCTCCAGCGCTTCGAGCGTGGTGTAGCTGCGCTTTTCGCGGTGATCGTAATACAGCATCCCGCCCGCTTCGATACGACCACGGCGCAGCACGCTCTCCGGTGGGAAGGCAATCTGACCGGCTTCGGACATGGCACCGATGTACTCGGCGGTTTCGACGGAACGCAGCGGGCGCAGGCCCAAGCGGTCCAGACGGGCACCAATCACTTCACCGTTGCCGAAGATCAGCGCTGCCGGGCCGTCATTCTTCTCTTCATACAGGGAGAAGTATTCCAGCATTGCGCGCACTTCCGCAGACAGCGAAGGGTCGTTTTCCCACGCTGGCGGCATCATCGAGATCACGGCGGTGATCAGGTCGAGGTTATCTTCCATCAGGCGGCTGTGAATGCTCTGGTCAAGGCGTGAGCTGTCAGACTGGCCTTTTGGTCGCACAATCTTCTTGCCACGAGCCAGCGCCAGCGCCGACTCTGCAATGCGGTTTTTACGGTCAGTGTTCAGCTCGCCGTTGTGCGCCATCAGGCGGAACGGCTGCGCCATGGTGGTATGCGGGTCGGTATTAGTCGAGAAACGGGTATGGAAGAACAGACCGCGCACTTGATGGTCAGCATCGGCCAGATCTTGGAAATAGGGGATCACTTCGTTTGAGTTCAGGCGTGCTTTAAATACCTGAGTGCGCGAGGAGAGCGACAGCGGATACAGACCGCCAAATTCGCTTTCGGTAAAGGCGCGTGCTTCGATGTCCAGTAGTGCGCGATAGATGTGCTTTTCGAAGTCAATCTGGTTAGTTATATCGGCTGGGGCAGTAAACACCCACTGCACGATAGGCCACTGGAACGGGATCGCCGCCGGGCGCAGCACGCTGGTATCCAGCGGCAGGTCACGCTTAATAGTAATGGCAAGATCATAAGTGGCCAGTGTCTCTTCTACCAGACGCTCGGCGTTGCCACGCAGCGCAGCATCTTTCGGTACGAAGAAGTTACCCACGCCAAAGCACCCGGCTTCTAACGGCAGCCCGGTGACTTTGCGGAAGAAGTGCAGAGAGAGGTCAACGTTAACTCCGGCGCCGTCACCGACGCCTTCAGCAGACATGCCCCCACGGTGAGGTACTGTGCAGAGTGCGCTGTGCGCCATTTGCAGAACCTCATGAGTTTGCTCGCCATCCTTACGAGTAATGAAACCCACACCACAGCTGTCACTATCTTTTGATGGATCGTACAGTCCATAAGGATAAGGTTTTGAGTTGGACATCGGGGGCCTCCTTAACTGCTTTGACATTACCACTATTCTTCAGGCACAGAGGGCGCTCGGCATCTCTCTAGGCTCTGTATAATATTCTTGCCGCTGTTTGTTACGGACACCGTGAATCCGGGCATCCCTCGCCAGATATTGTCTAAAACATCCTTGAAGGGGACCGCTCACTTTAATTCCGGGTCTCTGGGTGGAGATAACTTGCATCACAAGGGAGTCTGATTGCTGCTTAGATATGCCAAGACGCTGACCCCTGAAGAAATCTTCCAGCGGATTTCCAACTTATCGGTAAAGCGTACTCAGGTCAAATAGCGTTCTTACTTATACTTTTTGACACTTTGAGTGAGTTATATTATTGATATATATATATCAATATATTTTTAACCCTATTCAAGGGGAGTTAGCAGAGGGAGAAGTGTGAACTGACTCACTATAGGGCAGGTACCGAATCTCTGCACCATGCTGGTGCCGGAGATAATGGCAGCAGAATGTGCTGTAAAAAATTGGTATAACCGCAGGAACGCACTGTTTTTAGTTAGTGTGGTTATTTGAATAAAACAGGGGGTGTCATTAGTAAAATTGATTATGCAGTGTGATTAATATTTCATTAAATATGAATAGTTATTCGTTTGGATGAGCTAAAAAAAGGCGAGTGATTTCCATCATCGCTAAGAAAAACATCATCTAAAAATGGCGCTGCGAACTGGCAGCAGCCCGGAAAATTATGCAGTTATGAAATTTAGTCAATATGCTGAGGCGTAATTTTTTTATCTAGGCAAAATGCGGGCCTAGCGCGGAATAGCATCGATCCGCACCCGTTAGCCTGCCGGCGACGATAATCCCGCCATAAGCGGCTGCCGCCTGTGGATGGTGCTGCACTATTACCGTGCAACCGCTGGCAGCGTCCTGCGGTCAATCGTGCGTTGGTCTTTTGTCCAATTCCGGTATGATTGCGGCTATCAGGCGGAAGGGATTCTTTATGAAACAAATTCGTTTATTAGCACAGTATTACGTTGATTTGATGGTTAAGCTGGGGCTGGTGCGTTTCTCATTGCTGCTGGCGTCTGCGCTGGTGGTGCTGGCGATGATTGTGCAGATGGCCGTCACCATGGTGCTGCGCGGCCATGTGGAAAGCATTGACATGGTGCGATCGGTGTTTTTCGGCCTGCTGATCACCCCGTGGGCGGTCTATTTCCTCTCGGTCGTGGTGGAACAGCTGGAGGAGTCGCGCCAGCACCTGTCACGGCTGGTGGATAAGCTGGAGGAGATGCGTAACCGCGACCTTGAGCTGAACCAGCAGATGCAGGGCAATATCACCCAGCTAAATCAGGAGATTGCTGATCGTATCAAAGCCGAAGAGGCGCGCCTGCAGGTGATGACCAGGCTGAAAGAGGAGATGGCGCGGCGTGAAGAGGCGCAGATCGAGCTGGAACAGCAATCCTCATTCCTGCGCTCGTTCCTTGACGCCTCTCCCGACCTTGTTTTCTACCGCAACAGCGACCAGCAGTTTTCCGGTTGTAACCGGGCGATGGAGCTGCTGACCGGCAAAAGTGAGAAGCAGTTAATCGGCCTGTCACCTAAAGAGGTGTATGACGACGATGCCGCCACCAAAGTGCTGGAAACGGACAAAAAAGTGTTTCGCTACAACGTCTCCCTGACTTATGAGCAGTGGTTGCAGTATCCCAACGGGCGCAAGGCCTGTTTTGAAATCCGCAAAGTACCCTATTATGACCGCGTGGGCAAACGCAGTGGGCTGATGGGCTTCGGACGCGATATAACCGAGCGTAAGCGCTATCAGGACGCGTTAGAGAACGCCAGCAGGGAAAAGACCACTTTTATCTCTACGATCAGCCACGAGCTGCGTACGCCGCTTAACGGCATTGTCGGTTTGAGCCGCATCCTGCTGGATACCGATCTCAATCAGGAACAGCTGAAATACCTCAAAACCATTCACGTTTCGGCGATCACCCTCGGGAATATTTTCAACGACGTGATTGAAATGGACAAAATCGGGCGGCGCAAAGTGCAGCTGGATAACCAGCTGATCGACTTCACCGACTTCCTAGCCGATCTGGAAAACCTTTCCGGCCTGCTGGCGGAACCGAAAGGGCTGAAGTTTGTACTAGCACCGGACCTGCCGCTGCCGCACAGAATTATCGCCGACGGCACGCGCCTGCGTCAGATCCTGTGGAACCTGATCGGCAACGCGGTGAAATTTACCCAGCAGGGCGAAATTGTGGTGCGCGTTGGCTACCTTCAGGATGACTGCCTGCGCTTTGAGGTTGAAGACTCCGGCATGGGCATCCCGCAGGACGAGCAGGATAAAATCTTCGCCATGTACTACCAAGTGAAGGATCAGCGCGGCGGCAAACCGGCGACCGGAACTGGGATCGGGCTGTCAGTATCCCGCCGCCTAGCGCAAAGCATGGGCGGGGATATCAGCGTGCGCAGTGCCCCGGGCCAAGGCTCCTGCTTTACCCTGACGCTGAACGCGCCGCGTATTGCGGAAGAGGTAGAGGATGAGCAGTCGGAAGGCGAGCTGCCATTGCCAGCACTGCATGTGCTGCTGGTGGAAGATATTGAGCTGAACGTTGTCGTGGCGCGTTTGGTGCTAGAGAAGCTCGGCAACAGCGTGGAAGTGGCGATGACCGGCCAGGCGGCGCTGGATATGTTCGACCCGGATGAATTTGACCTAGTGCTGCTGGATATCCAGTTGCCGGACATGACCGGGCTGGACGTGGCGCGTGCTATTCATCGGCGCCACTCGGGTGAGCAGCTGCCGCCGCTGGTGGCGCTGACCGCCAACGTGCTCAAGGACAAACGTGAATACCTGGATGCCGGCATAGATGATGTGCTGAGCAAACCGCTGGTGGTGCCTGCGCTGACGGCGATGATCAAAAAATGCTGGGATTATCAGGAAGTCGAACTGCCAACCTTACCGGAGATCAACATGGATGAAAAACAGCTGGCGCTGCTGGATGTGCCAATGCTTGAGCAATATATCGAACTGATCGGGCCGAAGTTGATCTATCAGAGTCTGGAAATGTTTGAGCAGATGATGCCGGGTTATCTGGACGTGCTGGATTCCAACATGATGGCGCGCGATCAAAAAGGGATTGCGGAAGAGGGTCACAAGATCAAAGGGGCTGCAGGCTCGGTCGGTCTCACGCATTTGCAACAGGTTGCCAAACAGATTCAAAGCCCGGAACTGCCAGCATGGAGGGATAACGTGCAGGAATGGATTGATGAGCTGAAACAGGAATGGCGCAATGACGTTGAAGTACTACGTCAATGGGTTACGGATGCTAAAAAAATGACCCCGACCAAGGCCGGGGTGCGCGAATACTGCGCCAACACCAGGGAAACTGGAAACCTGCGCTGTTCTGATAGAAATCGTCAGGAGCGCAGATTTGGTATTGAGTGAACCACTAATAAGCTCAGGAACTACTTTAGCAAATCTCACATCACTTGTTACCAGATTCATTAAAATGTGTGATATTGAGCAGCGTCGGTAAATAGAAGACTTTAATTTTACTTCTCAGTCAAGTAACGAATGCAATTGATTAGGGATTTGTCTTAGGCCCATTCCCAGTCGAAACTGTAGTGGCACACTGATACTGGCCACCTGATCGGAAGGTGATATTCTCACCTTCCCAACACCACAGGTGACCCAATGGCTAAACATTTCACGCTAGAATTTAAGCTCGAAGCGGCGAAGTTAGTTGTCGACCACGGCTATACCTGTCGCTACCGATGTAAATCTGACCCACCCAGGGTAAAAATGGCAGTTTTAAGGCACTGCCAATGATGACATTGGAGACCAGAGTGGAGATGAGTGTTTTACACCGTCAGGGCATGTCGATACGCGCCATCGCGCGCCAGCTTTCATGCTCTCGTGAGACCGTTCGCAGATATATCCGTAGCCCGCTGCCCGTAGCGGATATCCGCTACAAGCCACGCGCACCCAGACCCTGCAAGCTTGACCCGTTCAAGCCCTATATCC
>NZ_MAYS01000185.1 GCF_001756855.1 Candidatus Erwinia dacicola
GTTGCCGCCGCTATTATCTCGCTGCTGAGCGGCTATAAGGACGTCTGTCACACAATCACATTCGACAACGGCAGGGAGTTTACCCGGCACAAGGAAGTCGCTGACGCGTTGGAAGCGGAAACCTACTTCGCTCATCCATATGCCTCGTGGCAGCGCGGGCTAAACGAGAACACCAATGGGTTGTTGAGGCAGTTTATCCCGAAAGGAACTGACCTGACGGCAGTGACGGATGACGAGTTCCGCAAGTACCAGGGAGCACTGAATAACAGGCCACGGAAATGCCTTGGGTTCCGGCAACCTTCAGTGGTCTTTGTAGAGCTAAAACAGGCGGCTTAGCGTTGCACTTCGAACTTGAATCCGCCGGCTGCTGCGCCGGAATGCGCACGATGCGCTGGAAATCTATCAGAGTGCGTTACAGCTGCTGCTGGGCAACGAACAGGATGCGGTGAAACTGGCGTATCAGCGCATGGAGGTAAACTAGGCGCACAATGCGCTGTTTAACTCGCTGCATTAGGCGATGCAGGAGCCGGGCTTTAACTCCAGATATCTGTCCGATATGAAGCTGTGGGAGACGCACAGTCAGTTTATCGTTGGACATATCAACGCCCTGACCATTCTGGCATACGAACACACCACGCCGACGCTGGCGGAGCGCTATTTACAGTTGTGTGAGATTGCGCTGCAGCGCTGTCAGCAGCGGCTGGAGTATGACGGGCTGAGCTCGGAGACGAACGTGCTGGATGTACCGGAAGATATTCATCAGGGACCGGTGACCATTATCGAGCGCCATGTGAAGCGCATTCTGGGGCATCTTGGCATGATTTATACCATTTCATCACTGACCTAGAGCCAGTGACCGCATCATGGCCGCTGGCTGTCATGACGGTTTAGAAAATCCTCAAAATAACGTAGGGGCAGACCCTTTGTTTCGGTCCGCCCGCAGCAGCATGCCCATCATCAGCAAGGGGCGACCGGAAAAAAGGTCGCTCCCTACGATCGATCACCTAAGCACCTTTTTTATCGCCGTGGCAAACCGCGCCATGCCTTCGGCGATATCGGTTGGTTCAATCACCAACGATGGCGCAAAACGCATAACGTCGGTGCCGGCAACCAGCACCATCACCCCTTCTGCTGCTGCGGCATTGAGCATATCACACGCTTTGCCTACATGCTGCGGCTTCAGCGCGGCACCAATTAACAGGCCCTGACCGCGAATATCGCTAAATAGATCGAAGCGGGCGTCCAGCGCTTTTAACTGCTCAACAAACAGCTGGCGGCGTTCGGCGACCCCGTTCAGCACTTCCGGCGTGTTGATAATATCCAGCACCGCTTCCGCCACCGCACAGGCTAGCGGGTTACCGCCATAGGTGGTCCCGTGTACGCCAGGGGCCATCACCGAAGCAATCTCGTTAGTGGTCAGCATTGCGCTCACCGGGAAACCGCCGCCCAGCGCCTTCGCTGTGGTGACGATATCCGGCTTCACGCCGTAGTGCTCATGAGCAAACAGCTTGCCGCTGCGCCCCATGCTGCTTTGCACTTCATCCAGCACCAGCAGTGCCTGATGCTCGTCACACAGCTGACGCAGCCCCTGCAAAAATGCCTGGGTTGCAGGCATCACGCCACCCTCACCCTGGATCGGCTCAACGACAATCGCGCAGGTGTGATTGTCGATCACCGCTTTCACCGCCGCCAGATCGTTGAACGGCACATGGACGATATCCGCCGGTTTCGGCCCGAAGCCATCGGAATATTTCGGCTGCCCGCCGACCGATACGGTAAATAGCGTGCGGCCGTGGAAGGCATTATGGAAGGCGATGATTTTGCTTTTGAACGGGCTGTGGCGTTTAGTGGCGTAGTAGCGCGCCAGTTTGAACGCCGCTTCGTTGGCTTCCGCACCGGAGTTGGCAAAGAACACGCGCTCGGCAAAGGTGGCGTTGATTAGCTTAGATGCTAGGCGTAGCGCCGGCTCGTTGGTAAACACGTTGCTGGTGTGCCACAGGGTTTCCCCCTGGGATTTTAACGCTGCCACCAGTGCAGGATGACAATGACCCAGCGCGGTCACCGCGATGCCGCCGGAGAAATCGACATATTCTTTACCCTGCTGGTCCCAGACGCGGCTGCCTTTGCCTTTCACCGGCACAAACTGCGCTGGTGCATAAACAGGCAAAATCACCTCATCAAATGTCGCCCGCGTTACCGCTAATTTTTCCGCTGCCATTCACTACCTCGCCATTGAATTATTCCAAGAATGTGGAATTTTAGTCATAAAATATGCATAAAAATTATAACAAGGCAACCATTAATCAGCCTTTGAGGAAATTAGCCAGTAGCTGATGCCCTTGCTCGCTGAGGATGCTCTCCGGGTGAAACTGTACGCCTTCCAGCGGCAGGGTGCGGTGACGAAAACCCATAATCTCATCTGGCTGGTCGTCGCGAAGCGTCCACGCTGTCAGCTCAAACTGCGCGGGCAGGCTCTCGACGATCAACGAATGGTAGCGGGTCACGATCAACGGATGATTAAGCCCGGCAAACACGCCGCCATCATTATGCTCAATAGCGGAGGTTTTGCCATGCATCACCTGGCGGGCACGCACCACGCGGGCACCAAATGCCTGGGCGATGGCCTGATGCCCTAGGCACACCCCGAGTATGGGCAGCTGGCTGGCAAAGTGGCAAATAGCCTCTAGGGAGATCCCAGCATCATCGGGGGTACAGGGGCCGGGGGAGATGACCAGCTGTTGCGGTGCCAGCGCGCTGATTTCTGCCAGCGTGATGTCGTCATTGCGCCGCACCTGCACCTCTGCCCCCAGTTCTGAAAAATATTGATAAAGATTCCAAGTAAAGGAGTCGTAGTTGTCGATCAGCAGCAACACGGGGGATCCCCCAGAGAAAAATGGCGGAAGGAAAATAGCTGGTCGCCAGCAGACACCCCATTTCCAGTTAAAACGTAACAAAACGGAGGGGGCTTA
>NZ_MAYS01000186.1 GCF_001756855.1 Candidatus Erwinia dacicola
CCTCCGTTTTGTTGCGTTTTGACTGGGAATGGGCGGTTTGGCTTTCGCTTCGGCGCCAACGTCGCGGTGCGTCTGGCGTATCTGGAAAGCCAGTACCTGCGCGCAGTGGCCTGCATGGGGCCAGTGATGCATAGCCTGCTGAGCGATACTAACCTGCAGGACCGCGTGCCGGAGATGTATATGGATATACTTGCCAGCCGCCTTGGGATGTCTAGCACCTCGGACAGCGCACTGAGCCGAGCCGCTTCTCGCTAAAAATTTAGGGGCTGCTGGGCTTGCTGCCCGGTGCCAATGCTGTCCGGTTACTGGCTGCCCAATCCTTTTAGCCCGGGAGAAGAGTCGTGCTTAATCGTCAGCTCTTCTAGCGCTGGGCGGCTGTTAGAAATTAATCCAACCTCGGCGATGGGCAACTTCGATAAAGCAGTTCGCGATATATGTGACTGGCTTTCGGAGCGTTTACGCGCATGAGTTGCCATAATTCATGGTTTTGCGCTACAACTATAGGCCCAACGGAAGGAGGTTAAGCGATGACGTTACCGAGTGGACACCTGAGGAGTAAGCTGATTAAGCGCTTTCACTCTTTAGGTCCTTATATTAGAGAAGGAAAATGCGAGGGTGACCGTTTTTTCTTTGACTGTCTGGCAGTTTGCGTCAATGTGAAACCCGCACCCGATCTTCGTGAGTTCTGGGGCTGGTGGATGGAGCTGGAAGCTCAGTCTGACCATTTCACCTATGAGTATCACTTTGGCCTGTTCAATAAAGAAGGCAACTGGAAGCCATCGACAGTGAAAGGTAAGGATAATAATGCGCGGCTGGAAGAGACGTTGCGTAATTTCCACGAACGTTTGAAAGCCCAGCTGGCAGAGCTGAAGTTAGGGCTGGTTCCGGCGGCAGATTTCGCCGATGAACCGGTAAAACTCACCGCGTAAAATCTGAAATAAAAAGAAAAGGCTGGATAACTCCAGCCTTTTTATAGACACATAACGAGGGGTAAGGCTCACTGCGGCAGTGAGCGTTGTCACAGTGTTGACAGCGTTAGAACTGATACACCACGCCGACAGCAACGATATCGTCGGTGTTCAGGCCGAGTTTGTTGTTGTCGTTCAGCAGGTTGACTTTGTAATCTACGAAGGTCGACATGTTTTTGTTGAAGTAGTAGGTGGTACCGATATCAACAAATTTGTACAGGTCAGCATCGCCAATCCCGTTCTCCATATCTTTGCCTTTGGTCTGCACGTAGGCCAGTGACGGGCGCAGGCCGAAATCAAACTGATACTGTGCAACCAGATGAATGTTCTGCAGTTTGTTCACGTAGCCAGAAACTGCAGTGGTGGTTCCATTCTGCGTGAAGGTGGCACCGCTGTTGATTGGGTTCATGTTACGCGTTTCAGCGTAAGTACCGGCTAGATAAACACCATTGTTGTCATATTTTACACCGGTTCCCCAGGCTTCCGCTTTCTCACCTGCACCGTAAGTTGACTCTTTCTGCTTCTGGATCAGACGGTTAGAAGAAGAGACTGCCCCGTTGATGGTCAGGCTTTCAATAATTTTGTATGACAGTGATGCACCATAGCCGTCGCCGTTAGAGACATTGGCATTACGGGTAGAGGATGCGTCGTTTTTGCCTTGGTACTGTAAGGCAAACTTTAGGCCATCAACCAGACCGAAGAAGTGATTGTTACGGTAGGTCAACATGCCGTTTCCACGGGTCAGCATGTAGGTGTCAGCGCGGGTATAAGCCGTTGAGCCGAACTCTGGCATCATATCGGTAAAGGCTTCAACGTCGTTGATCACGCCGTAGTTACGACCATAGTTGATTGAGCCGTAATCCTTCAGTTTCAGACCGGCAAAGCCCAGACGGGTTTTGTTGCCAGACTGTGCGTTAGCACTCCCTTCGGAGTTGCTCAAGCTGAAGTTATATTCCCACTGGCCGTAGCCAGTCAGCTGGTCGTTAATCTGGGTCTGACCTTTGAAGCCAATACGGGTGTAAGACTTGTCAGCATTGTTGCTGGCGTTAGTATCCGCATCGCTCATGTAACGCATTGCTTTAACTTTTCCGTAGAAATCCAGCTTATTGCCGTCCTTGTTATAGACTTCTGCGGCTTGTGCAGCGGTGGACAGAGCCAGAGCTGCGGTTAAGATTGCCAGTGAGCTTTTCTTCATCATTTTCAATCAATCCCGAAAGAGTAAAATTTGTAAGTGGCCCGAAGGCTCTGCTGAAAGCACGGACTTTTTACCCTTTCTCCATTAAAGATTTATTACAGTTTTCAACATTTCTTGTTAATTGCGAACTTTTGGTCTAGCGAGTGGTCAGGGCTTTTTCGCCGTTTTCCCTTGATGGCTGTTGGCTTCAGCAACCACACCTGCTAAAACGTTTCTCTGTACTCTTTTTTATGAATGGCAGGAAATTAATGAGCAGCAGTCAGACCCTAGTAGTCAAATTGGGGACCAGCGTACTGACCGGCGGATCGCGTCGACTGAATCGGGCACACATCGTTGAGCTAGTGCGTCAGTGCGCGCAGCAGCACGCGGCGGGCCACCGGATTGTCATTGTTACCTCGGGCGCGATGGCGGCCGGGCGTGAGCATCTTGGCTACCCCGAACTGCCCCCGACCATCGCCTCTAAGCAGCTGCTGGCTGCGGTGGGGCAGAGCCGCCTGATCCAGCTGTGGGAGCAGTTGTTCTCAATTTACGGTATCCACATCGGCCAGATGCTGCTGACCCGCGCAGACCTTGAAGATCGCGAGCGGTTTCTCAACGCCCGCGACACCATACGTGCGCTGCTCGACAACCATATCGTGCCAGTCATTAATGAAAATGACGCCGTTGCCACCACTGAAATCAAAGTGGGTGATAACGACAATCTGTCGGCGCTGGCGGCGATTTTGGTCGGAGCCGACAAGCTGTTGCTGCTGACCGATCAGCCGGGGCTATTTACCGCCGATCCGCGCAATAACCCGCAAGCAGAACTGATCAGCAACGTCTACGGCATTGATGATGCGCTGCGTGCACTGGCCGGGGATAGCGTGTCCGGCCTCGGCAACGGTGGCATGGCGACCAAACTGCAGGCCGCTGATGTCGCCTGCAGGGCGGGCATCGACACCATTATTGCCGCCGGTAGCCGCCCCGGCGTGATTGGCGATGTCATCGCCTCCTACCCGGTCGGTACGCGCTTCCACGCCTTTGAAACGCCGCTGGAGAACCGCAAGCGCTGGATCTTCGGTGCGCCTCCAGCCGGTGAGCTGGTGGTCGATGACGGAGCGCTGTCAGCGATCTTCGAACATGGCAGCTCGCTGCTGCCGAAAAGCATCCGTGAAATCAGCGGTAACTTCTTGCGTGGCGAAGTGATCCGTATTCGCAGCCTGCAGGGGCGCGATGTTGCCCACGGCGTATCGCGCTATAACAGCGATGCCATGCGCATGATTGCCGGGCATCACTCCCAGCAGATCGGCGAAATTTTAGGTTATGAATATGGTCCGGTTGCCGTGCACCGCGACGATATGATTGTTTCTTAAGGAATGCGCATGCTTGAACAAATTGGTAAAGCCGCTAAGGCCGCCTCGTACCAGCTGTCGGTGCTCTCCACCGCAGAGAAAAATCAGGTCCTGATGACCATCGCCAATCGCCTAGAAGCGCAGAGTGCGCCGATCCTCGCTGCCAACGAACTTGACCTAGCGGATGCGCGCGCCAACGGCATGAATGAAGCACTGCTTGACCGCCTGATGCTGAACCCGACACGGCTGAAGGGTATTGCTGATGACGTGCGTCAGGTTTGCCGCCTAGCCGATCCTGTTGGGGTGGTGATCGACGGCGGTAAGCTCGACAGCGGGCTGCGGATTGAGCGCCGCCGCGTGCCGCTTGGCTCGGTTGGCGTGATCTACGAAGCGCGCCCGAATGTGACCGTGGACGTCGCCACGCTGTGCCTGAAAACCGGTAATGCGGCGATCCTGCGCGGCGGTAAAGAGACCTACCGCACCAACGCAGCTACCGTGCGGGTGATCCAAGATGCCCTGCAGCAGCAGGGACTGCCAGCGGGTGCGATCCAAGCGATTGAAAGCCCGGATCGTGAGCTGGTGAATCAGCTGCTGAAACTGGATCGCTATGTCGATATGCTGATCCCACGCGGCGGGGCACGGCTGCACAAGCTATGTCGCGAACAATCGACCATCCCGGTGATCACCGGCGGGATCGGCGTTTGCCATATCTATCTGGACAAGAGTATTGAGCTGGAAGCTGCGCTGAAGGTGATCGTTAACGCCAAGAAACAGCGTCCGAGCGCCTGTAACTCGGTGGAAACGCTGCTGATTGATGCACAAATCGCCGACAGCTTCCTGCCTGCGCTGAGCGCGCGCATGGCCGCAGAAGGTATCACCCTGCATGCCGATGCACGCTCTCTGCCGCTGCTCTGCCGCGGCCCGGCTGCGGTCAGCGCCGTCACTGAACAGCAGTATCGCGATGAGTGGCTGGCGCTGGATCTTAATGTCAAGCTGGTGGATGACCTCGCCGAGGGCATTGCCCACATTCGTGAGTACGGCACTCAGCATTCTGACGCTATTCTGACGCGCACCATTCAGCATGCTGACCGCTTTGTTAACGAGGTGGATTCCTCGGCGGTATATGTCAACGCCAGCACGCGCTTCACCGACGGTGGGCAGTTTGGCCTAGGCGCGGAAGTGGCGGTCAGCACCCAGAAGCTGCACGCCCGCGGCCCGATGGGGCTAGAAGCGCTGACCACCTACAAGTGGGTGGCTTACGGCGACGATACGATTCGCGGTTAACAGACAATAAGACGGTTTAAATGGTCATGCTCGCTCAGATTATTCCCTTTGCCGCTGGAAAGCCCGCGCAAGCTGTTCAGCATGGGGCTGCTCACCAGCCTGCTTAACCCGAAAACCGCGGTAATCTATCTGACGCTGCTGCTGCAATTTATTCACCCAGAGCAGAGCCACGTGCTGGCACAATCGCTGACGCTCGGCATCACGCAGATCCTGACCAGTATGTTGGTCAACGGGATGATCATTTTTGCTGCGGGAACTATTACGGCCTTCCTCGCTAATCAATAGCATTCGGTTAAGAAAGCAACTATGCTGCAAAAGCATAAGCTTTTTCGGGTAATGCTACCAACTTACTGATTTAGTGTATGATGGTGCTTTTGAGGTGCTCCAGTGGCTTCCATTTCCATAAGTTGTCCCTCCTGTTCATGGTTAGGAGATTGAATCGCCTCTTCTGAGAGCGCCCAACCATGAATGTCAGAACGAACTATCCCTTTGATGCGGCGCTCGTGCGTAGGTTTAAGTATGAAAATGCAGTTTTTGTCGTGTTTTTAACCGGAAAGCCATTTTTCAGGCACACTAATCCGGCTCAGGCATCCGCAACCATCGCTTTTTCTCCATTCCACGCAACCTTTCCGACAGTCATGCCATCGCCTGCGTTCCTGCCTGAGCGCCGGCAAAACGCAGTCGGCCCTTGCACAGGATGCACTGGTACGGGTCGGTACCCAGGAAGCCCTTCATTAGCACCGCAAACCCCGGCTTCTCCGGCTTTTTCCGCAGCATCATCTCCAGCGCTTCGTAGACCTTCGGCAGCACCGATCCCCGTTTGCGGTTGGCCAGAAAGCCGAAGTAGCGCACCATCTTAAAATGCCGCG
>NZ_MAYS01000187.1 GCF_001756855.1 Candidatus Erwinia dacicola
CTGGTCGAACGTAAAAGCCGTATTTATCTGACGAAGAAGGTTTTTTCTAAAGACTCTGCCGAAGTTGCCGCCGCTATTATCTCGATGCTGAGCGGCTATAAGGACGTCTGTCACACAATCACGTTCGACAACGGCAGGGAGTTTACCCGGCACAAGGAAGTCGCTGACGCGTTGGAAGCGGAAACCTACTTCGCTCATCCATATGCCTCGTGGCAGCGCGGGCTAAACGAGAACACCAATGGGTTGTTGAGGCAGTTTATCCCGAAAGGAACTGACCTGACGGCAGTGACGGATGACGAGCTCCGCAAGTACCAGGGAGCACTGAATAGCAGGCCACGGAAATGCCTTGGGTTCCGGCAACCTTCAGTGGTCTTTGTAGAGCTAAAACAGGCGGCTTAGCGTTGCACTTCAAACTTGAATCCGCCCACTACTTTTCTTATCAGTGTTAGCTTCAGCTTAGTTGTTGTAAGCATTCTCGCCGTGGCTGTTGACGTCCAGACCTTCACGCTCCTGATCTTCCGAAACACGCAGGCCAACAATCACATCCGCCACTTTAAATCCGATGAAGGCAACAACGGCAGTCCAGACAATGGTCAGGCCATCGCTGAACAGCTGTACCCAGATCTGATGGCCCATGGTCACGCCCTCTGCATAACCTACGCCACCCAGTGAAGATGAAGCGAAGATACCGGTCATGATGCAGCCAACGATGCCGTGCACGCCGTGCACGCCGAATACGTCGCAAGGGTCATCAATGCGCAGCCATTTTTTCAGTGAGGTCACGCCCCACAGGCCTGCAAGCCCACCGACAAGGCCGATGATCAGCGCACCGCCTACCCCTACGTAACCACAGGCTGGGGTAATAGCAACCAGACCGGCAATCACACCTGAGCTAACGCCCAGCAGAGAAGGTTTACCGCGCAGCGCCCACTCACCGAAGGTCCAGGTCAGCATTGCACCCGCCGTGGCGATCACGGTGTTGAGGAATGCCAGACCGGCGATTTCGTTAGCCGCACTGGCAGAGCCGGCGTTGAAGCCGAACCAGCCGAAGTATAAGATCGCAGTACCGGTGAATACCATCGGCAGGTTGTGCGGTTTGAAAGATTCCTTACCAAAACCAGCACGTTTACCCACCAGGTAAGCCCCTACTAGGCCAGCAACGGCGGCGTTGATGTGAACAACAGTACCGCCCGCGAAGTCCAGCGCACCATCCTGAGCTAGGAAACCACCCGCCCATACCATATGTGCAATTAGCAGGTAGGCAAAGGTCAGCCAGATCACCACGAAGATCAGCACCGCTGAGAAGCGAATACGTTCAGCAATAGCGCCGACGATCAGACCCACGGTGATACAGGCGAAGGAGGCCTGGAACGCAACGTGGATATACTGATAGAAAGAGCCCATCAGCGCGATGGGGGCGATATTTTTCAGCATCACCCAGTTGAAGCTACCAAAGAAGGCGTTACCTTCACTGAAGGCCAGAGAGTAACCGTAAACCATCCACAGTACGCACACCATCGCGAAGGTCATCGCGACTTGGGTCAGCATAGACAGCACGTTCTTGGCTCGGATCAGGCCGCCGTAGAACAGCGCAATGCCTGGGATCGTCATAAACAGCACCAGCGCAGTGCAGATCATCATAAAAGCATTATCGGCTTTATCAGCTACCGCTGGAGCGGCTGCCATGGCCAGCGACGGTAAAAGAGCCCCGCCGGCGAGGCCAAACTTAGCGAGTTTTTTCATTTTATCCCATCCCATCATAATTCTTAGCCCCGAATTACAGTGCTGCTTCGTCAGTTTCACCGGTACGAATACGGATGACACGTTGCAGTTCTGCAACGAAGATCTTCCCGTTACCAATTCTGCCGGTATAAGCAGCTTTGCTAATCACATCAACAACTTAATCCAGCTGGTCATCTGCAATCGCAATATCAATTTTTACTTTTAGCAGGAAGTTCACGCTGTATTTAGCACCGCGATACAATTCTGCATGCCCTTTCTGGCGGCCAAAGCCTTCGACTTCAGTCTGGTTGGCGCTGGCAAGCCCAAAGAAGTGGCCTTGGTCGCCTGTATGCGCAAGCTGCTAACCATCCTGAATGCGATGCTCAGAGAGAACGAAGAATGGAATGAATCTTACCATCATATTGCTCCACGATTTTATCGTTCAAGACAGTTGCTCTAGGTATAAAAACGGTTGTTTTGCCGACACAAAATCTATTACGCAAACGCTGTGCCATAGTTCAAAAATCTGAATTTTTCAGACGATTAGTCAGTGCTGGTCTGAATCGCGGCTGAGAGGAAAATCGTAGGAAAAATCACGGCATGGGATTGAGCACAAACAATGCACCATTACGGTGCGTTGTGCGTTCGCGAACGGCGCGCAGCGCCTTCTGAATAGCCTGCTCGGTACCGGAGTCAATGTTAGCAGTGGCCTCATCCAGAATCAGGATCTGCGGCGTTGCAACCAGCACGCGCGCCATCGCCAGCAGCTGTTTCTGACCGACGGAGAGGTTATTGCCCTGCTCGCCCAGCCGGGTAAAAATGCCATCGCTCATTTCACTCGCAAGCCTGGCAAGCTGCACCGTTTCCAGCGCCTGCCATACTGCATCCTCACTGACATCGCGCCCTAAGGTGACGTTGGCAAAGAAGTTATCGACCAGCACTGTCGCTACCGATGTA